>NZ_PQMX01000047.1:0-49259 GCF_004368385.1 Burkholderia sp. B10
TCATTGAACAGGGCGACGAGGCTGGAGTGCCCCATCATAAACGAGTTGTGCACGCCCACCGTCTCGCCCGGACGCACCCGCAAACCTGTCGAATCCGACAGGGCTGCATTGAAAGAATGAAAACGCTATGAATCCGGCAGCGCAAACGTACACAAGGAAAAATTTTGCGTGCTTATCTCGAAAATGATCGAGCCTGTTTCGACAACGCGCGGAGATCGGACCGATTCTGTTCGAAATGGTGAAAATGGCGAGTTGCACCGCCTCCGGTTTACTCCGAGAATCGCCCCTTGCTTTCCCTATGACAGATACATGCGCCCGCCGGCGATTGCGGCGCGGTGTGTCGCGTGCTTCGTGCCGCGCCGCCCGCGTGCGATTGCAAGGCGGTGCCAGCGTTTGATTGCACGGCGCCTCAAGAACGGCGCCGAGCGGTCGTTAACGCGAGAGAGACCATTCCGTACACCGCTTCGCTGCCATGCCTTTGCCGATCGTGATCGCCGACGACTCCTTGCTCGCCCGCAAGCTTTTGACCAAGGCGTTGCCGGGAGACTGGGACGTTGACGTAGCATATGCGGCGAATGGTCATGAGGCCCTGGCGCTCTATCGTGACGGCAAAGCTTCCGTAATGTTTCTGGACCTGACGATGCCCGACATGACTGGCTATCAGGTCCTCGAGACACTGCGCCACGAAGATCTGAACACGTTCGTGATCGTGGTATCCGCCGATATTCAGCCGCAGGCGCGAGCCCGCGTGCGCGAACTCGGCGCGATCGCATTCGTAGCCAAGCCCGTGACGTCGGAGGCATTGCTGCCCATTCTCAAGGAGTATGGGTTGTATGCCTGAATCGGTGTTCACGGCGGAGCAACGCGACGCGTTGCAGGAAATCGCCAACCTCGCGATGGGTCGTGCCGCTGCACGGCTCGCGCTGCTGCTCGGCCACTTCATCGAGCTGTCGGTCCCGCGCGTGCGGGTCGTCGGGGCGTCGGAAGCCGGCGCCGCGCTGCGCGAGATGACGGGGATTCACGAGAACGTGACGGCCGTACGCCAGGGCTTCCGTTCCGACATCAAGGGCGAGGCGATCGTGCTGTGCCGCACCGCCGGCGTCGCGCGGCTCATGTCGCTGATGGAGCGCACGTTCGGCGACGGCGTGTATGCCGGCATGGCGACGCAGGACGAACTCGTGTTCGACGTCGCCAACGTGCTGATGAGCGCGTGCGTCGCGTCGATTCTCGACGAACTCGGCCGCAAGCCGGTGTTCTTCCCGCCCGGGCTGCTGGGCGCGAACGTGTCGTTCGAGGACGTATTCCAGCCGAACGCGCTCGCATGGAGCGTCGCGTTGCTGCTGGAAGTGAACTTCGGCCTCGAGGATCACGGGTTCCGCGCGCACTTCGTGATGCTGATGGCCGAGGATTCGATCCGGCTGATGGGCGACGCGCTCGACGCGTTGCTGTCCGCGCTATGAATACCGCCGGCACGCCGTCGTTGAGCGATCTCGTGATCGAGCGGGTCGGTTTCGGCCTGTTCGTGCTGGATCGCGCGATGAACGTGCTGATGTGGAACCGCTTCATGCAGGACCACAGCGGCACGGTGGCCGCCGATGTGATCGGCCGCAACCTGTTCGACTGCTTTCCGGATCTGCCGCGCGCGTGGCTCGAGCGCAAGCTCCAGAGCGTGTTCCAGCTCGGCAGCTTCGCGTTCAGCTCGTGGGAGCAGCGGCCCTACCTGTTTCGCTTCGAGCACGACCGGCCGATCACCGGCGGCGTCGACTACATGCAGCAGGACTGCACGTTCATGCCGCTCACGCGCGGCCGCGACGTCGAGGCCGTGTGCGTGACGATCTCGGACGTCACGCACGTGAGCGTGATGCAGCGCGAGCGCGAGGAGGCGGTCGCGAAGCTGCGCGAGCACGCGAACGTCGATGGCCTGACCGGCATCGCGAACCGGCGCTACTTCGAGGCGCGGCTCGGCGACGAATTCGCGCGCTGGCAGCGCTACGGCGGCGACCTGTCGGTGCTGCTGTTCGATCTCGATCACTTCAAGACGATCAACGACCGCTTCGGGCATGCCGTCGGCGACGCGGTGCTGCGCGAGACCGCGCGCCGCGTGGCGTCGATCGTGCGCGCCCAGGACACGTTCGGCCGCTTCGGCGGCGAGGAATTCGCGCTGCTGCTGCCCTGCACGAATCTCGACGAGGCGCTGCTCGTCGCCGACAAGGTGCGCGACGCGATCGGCAGCACGCCGGTCGAGGCGGAAGGCGTCAGCGTGGCGGTGACCGCGAGCGTCGGCGCCGCGTACGCGACGCCTGGGCTCGCATCGTGCGACGTGCTCGTCAACGGGGCCGACACCGCGCTGTATCGTGCGAAGCGGCTCGGACGCGACCGCTCGGTCGCGTTCGGCTGAGCGCGGCGGCGCTGCGCGCCGCTCAGCTTTTCGCGATATCCGCCAGCACGCCGGCGAGCACGGCGGGCTGCGACATGAACGGCGAATGGCTGCTGTCGAGCTGATGCACGTGGGTCGGATTGTCGGGCGCGAACGCATCGGCTTCGTCGATGAAGCGTTGTTGCAACGCGGGCAGCAGCACGCGGTCGGCCAGGCACTTGATGTAATGGCGATCGATCGCGCCCCACCGCGCGGCGCTGGTCGGGATCGCGGTCGCGAACGGCGCGGCCGGCACGTCGCAGGTCATCAGGTTCGCGACTGCGTCGAAATCGGCTTGCGGCACGTCGTCGTACAGCGCCTGTTTCAACTGCGCGCGATAGGCCGCATCGCCGCTGCGCGGATCGATCCGCAGCGCGCCGGCCACGCGCGGGCTCGCCAGCATCAGCGCGCCGAGCATGTCGCCGTGGTTCTCCGGCGCACGCACGTAGTCGAGGCCGGGCACGCCCGAGGCGGGCATGAACGCCGCGAGATAGACGAGCTTCGCGATCTTCTCCGGCGCGCGTTCCGCGGCGGCCGTGATCGCGAGGCCGCCCATGCTGTGCCCGACCAGAACGACCTTGCCGCGGCCGAGCGCATACGCGTCGTCGACGGCCTGCAGCACCTGGGTCGCGTAGTCGTCGAGCGTGGTGTTCGCGACCGGCGACGGCTCCGCGCCGAACGCGTCCTTGTCGAGCGGTCGTGCGAGATACGACGCGGGAAAGCGGGCGTTGATGCCGTGCGCGGGCAGGTCGCGCGCGATCGACAGATAACCGCGCGCGGCCAGCGCGGCCGCGACCGGCGCATAGGACCATGCGCCGTGCCACGCACCGTGCACGAGCACGAAAACGGGATGGTCGGACTGCTGGGCGGCGGTTACGTTCGTCTCCATGGCGTTCGTCTTGTTCGAGAGAGGTGTCCATCTTAGACGATGCGGCGCGCGTGCAAGCATGCGGACGCACATCGCGGCACGCGCCCGCCCCGCCGTTGCGTTGCGCGCGAAATGGCGCTATTTTGTGTCGTACAGATCACATTTCATAGTGATCTGATTTCAATATGTCACGAAGCGCGCCAATTTGGCGCTTTCGTTCCGATTGCGCCCCATGAACGTCGACTATCTCTTCTACCGCAAGCCGGACAAGCCCGGCCCCTATTCCCTCGACGATCTCGGCGACGTCGCGCCACCGATCGGCCCGACAGACGCCGTGCGTGCGGGCATCACGCGCGTGTTCGACGAGATCGACTGGCACGAATCGCCCGACGTGCCCGGCGCGTGGTTCGGCACCGGCGCGTCGTCGTTCCAGTTCACCGCGGAGCCCGACGGCCGCGTGACGAGCTTCATGGGCTCGCGGCTCGATCGTCGCGCGATGCTGCAACTCACGCGCGAAATGGGCCTCATCGCGCTCGACCTGCAGCGCGACATCGTTTACGGCTGAGGCCGCCCCGATGCCATTGCACGCGGGCGCCCGCCGCGCAGGCCCCGCGCGGCGGCCCGCGACGCGCGGAGAGTCTCCGCCATCGAACTTCAAAGATTGCTATACTTTCGCCCAATTCCGGCTTCCGGCCGGTAATTTATGCCTGTCTGCGTCGATCGTTCGCATATCTCGCACGCATCCGACGCCCTGACCAACCCAGCCGGGCCTGGCCTCTTCAATCGCCCCGCGTGGGTGTCTCCGTGGAGCTCGTCTTGGCCGTTTCCAATCTCGTCGTGGACGAACAAGAAACCGACGCCGCTGCCGTCACATCGGGCAGCTCCTTCTATCTGGCGATGCGCATCCTGCCGGCCGCGCAGCGCGACGCGATGTTCCAGGTCTACGCGTTCTGTCGCGCCGTCGATGACATCGCCGACAGCGACCTGCCGCGCGCCGAGCGCAACGCGGGCCTCGACCGCTGGCGCGCGGACATCGACGCGTGCTTCGCCGGCCAGCCGCCGCGCCATCTGGTTGCGCTCGAGCGCGAGATCCGCGCGTTCGACCTGCGCCGCGAAGACTTTCACGCCATGATCGACGGCATGGCGATGGACGCCGCCGAGGATATCTGCGCGCCCGACGAGCCGACGCTCGACCTGTTCTGCGATCGCGTCGCCAGCGCGGCCGGCCGCTTGTCGGTGAGGATTTTCGGGATCCCCGAAGCGGAAGGCATCGAGCTGTCGCACCATCTCGGCCGCGCGTTGCAGCTGACGAACATCCTGCGCGACATCGACGACGACGCGGCGATCAACCGCTGCTATCTGCCGCGCGAGCTGCTCGCGCGCGAGGGCATCGCGATCGCCGATCCCGCGACGATCGTGCGCGACCCGGCGCTGCCGCGCGTGTGCGCGACGCTCGTCGAACGCGCGCTCGCGCATTTCCGCGCCGCCGATGCGGTGATGGACACCTGCACGCGCGCGCAGGTGAAGGCGCCGCGCATCATGTCGGGCGCGTATCGCTGCATTCTGGAAGCCGCGATCGCGCGCGGTTTCGCGTATCCGCGCGCGCCGCTGCGCAAGCCGAAGGCGCGCATGCTGATGATCGCCGCGCGCTACGCGCTGTTCTGAGCCGATGCCCAGAACCGTCCACGTGATCGGTGCAGGACTCGCCGGCCTGTCGGCTGCCGTCGAGCTGCAACGCCGCGGGCGGCGCATCGTGCTGCACGACGCGCATGCGCAGGCGGGCGGCCGTTGCCGCTCGTGGTTCGACGGGATGCTGAACACGACGCTCGACAGCGGGCTGCATCAGGTGTTCGCGGGACAGACGGCGATGCAGCGCTATCTGCGCGGGATCGGCGCGGCCGACCAGCTGACGGGGCCGGCGCTCGCCGAATACCCGGTGGTCGACGTCGCGTCGCAGCAGCGCTGGACGCTGCGCTTCGGCAGCGGACACTGGCCGGCCTGGCTGTTCGACGCCGCTTCGCGCGCACCGGGCACCACGCCGCTCGACTACGCGGCGCTCGCTGCGCTCGCGTTCGCGCGCCCGGGCCGCTCGCTCGCGCAGACGATGCGATGCGACGGCGTGCTGTGGGACCGCTGGCTGCGGCCGTATTTCCTCGCGGCGCTGAATGTCGAGCCGCGCCACGCGAGCGCGGAGCTCGCGCTTGCGGTGCTGTGCGGGATGTTTGCCGCGGGCGGCGCGGGCTGCCGGCCGCTCGTCGCGCGCCACGGGCTCGGCAGCGCGTTCGTCGAGCCGGCGCTGCGGATGCTGCAGCACGGCGGCGCGCAGATCCGGCTGAACTCGCGGCTCGATGCACTCGAATTCGGCGCGCACGGCAATGCGGTCGATGCGGTCGCGATCGGCGGCGAGCGCATCGATCTCGCGCCGGGCGACGCGGTCGTGCTGGCCGTGCCGCCCGAGGTCGCGCAGCCGCTCGTGCCCGAGCTCACCGCGCCCGATGCGTTCAGCGCGGTCGTGACCGCGTATTTCGCGCACGACACGCCGGCGGCAGGCAGTGCGCTGCAGACGACGGTCGTCAACGGCGTCGTCGACGCGGTGCGCAGCGGCGCCGGCGCGCTCGCCGCGACGATCCGCGATGCGGGCCGCTGGCTCGACATGCCGCGCGATGCGCTCGCGCGGCGCGTCTGGGAAGATGTCGCGCGCGTGAGCGGCGCGCGTCCGGAACCGCTTCCCGCGTGGCAGCTCGTCGTCGAGCCGCGCGCGGGCTTTGCGGCGGTGCCGTCGCAGGAAATGAAACGTCCGGCCGTGCGCACGCGCTGGACCAATCTCGTGCTGGCGGGCGACTGGATTGCCACCGGTTTGCCCGCCACGATCGAGGGCGCGATCCGTTCCGGCCAGCTGGCCGCGGACGTGCTCCAGACACAGTAAGCAACAGAGGGACCGATGAACGATCTCACCGATATGGCTAACCTGTCCGCCGGCACCGTGCCGGCCGGACTCGACGCGTCCGTCGCCCGCGCGACCGACGCGCTGCTGGCCGCACAGAACGCGGACGGACACTGGGTCTACGAACTCGAAGCCGATTCGACGATTCCCGCCGAATACGTGCTGCTCGTCCACTTTCTCGGCGAGACGCCGAATCTCGAGCTCGAACAGAAGATCGGCCGCTATCTGCGCCGCATCCAGCAGGCCGACGGCGGCTGGCCGCTGTTCACCGACGGCGCGCCGAACGTCAGCGCGAGCGTGAAGGCGTATTTCGCGCTGAAGGTGATCGGCGACGACGAGAATGCCGAGCACATGCAGCGCGCGCGGCGCGCGATCCACGCGATGGGCGGCGCCGAGATGTCGAACGTGTTCACGCGCATCCAGCTCGCGCTGTTCGGCGCGATTCCGTGGCGCGCGGTGCCGATGATGCCGGTCGAGATCATGCTGCTGCCGCAGTGGTTCCCGTTCCACCTGTCGAAGGTGTCGTACTGGGCGCGCACCGTGATCGTGCCGCTGCTGGTGCTGAACGCGAAGCGGCCGCTCGCGAAGAACCCGCGCGGCGTGCGGATCGACGAGCTGTTCATCGACCCGCCGGTCAACGCCGGGCTGCTGCCGCGTCAGGGCCACCAGAGCCCCGGCTGGTTCGCCTTCTTCCGCGTGGTCGACCATGCGCTGCGCGCGGCGGACGGCCTGTTCCCGAGCTACACGCGCGAACGCGCGATCCGCCAGGCCGTGTCGTTCGTCGACGAGCGCCTGAACGGCGAGGACGGGCTCGGCGCGATCTATCCGGCGATGGCCAACGCCGTGATGATGTACGACGTGCTCGGCTATCCCGAAGATCATCCGAATCGGGCGATCGCGCGCAAGTCGATCGAGAAGCTGCTCGTCGTGCACGACGACGAAGCGTATTGCCAGCCGTGCCTGTCGCCGGTGTGGGACACGTCGCTCGTCGCGCATGCGCTGCTCGAAACCGGCGACGCGCGTGCGGAGCAAGCTGTGCTGCGCGGCCTCGACTGGCTGCGTCCGCTGCAGATCCTCGACGTGCGCGGCGACTGGATCTCGCGCCGTCCGAACGTGCGCCCCGGCGGCTGGGCGTTCCAGTACGCGAACGCGCACTACCCCGACGTCGACGACACGGCCGTGGTCGTGATGGCGATGGATCGCGCGCAGAAGCTGCAGAACACGGACACGTATCGCGAATCGATCGCGCGCGCGCGCGAATGGGTCGTCGGCATGCAGAGCAGCGACGGCGGCTGGGGCGCGTTCGAACCGGAAAACACGCAGTACTACCTGAACAACATCCCGTTCTCCGATCATGGCGCGCTGCTCGATCCGCCGACGGCCGACGTGTCGGGCCGTTGCCTGTCGATGCTGGCGCAGCTCGGCGAAAGCGCGCTGAGCAGCGAGCCGGCCCGCCGCGCGCTCGACTACATGCTCAAGGAGCAGGAGCCGGACGGCAGCTGGTACGGGCGCTGGGGGATGAACTACGTGTACGGCACGTGGACGGCCCTGTGCTCGCTGAACGCAGCCGGCCTCGGGCCGGAAGATCCGCGCGTGAAGCGCGCCGCACAGTGGCTGCTGTCGATCCAGAACAAGGACGGCGGCTGGGGCGAGGACGGCGACAGCTACAAGCTCAACTACCGCGGCTTCGAACCGGCGCCGAGCACGGCGTCGCAGACCGCGTGGGCGCTGCTCGGCCTGATGGCCGCCGGTGAAGTGAACCACCCGGCCGTCGAGCGCGGGATCGGCTACCTGATCGCGCAGCAGAACGACGAAGGCCTGTGGGACGAGACGCGCTTCACGGCGACCGGCTTCCCGCGCGTGTTCTATCTGCGCTACCACGGCTATCGCAAGTTCTTCCCGCTGTGGGCGCTCGCGCGCTATCGCAACCTGAAGCGCGCCAACGCGACGCGCGTGACGGTCGGGATCTGACGCGTGGCTGCGACGCTGCACACCGGCACGTTGCCCGTCATCGCCGTCACGGGGATGGCGTTCGAGGCGCGCATCGCGCGCGGTCACGGCGTCGAGGCCGTATTCGCCGCACGCGCCGACCGGCTCGAGCGCGCGCTCGCCGAGGCGACCGCGCGCGGTTGTGCGGGCATCGTGAGCTTCGGCACGGCGGGCGGGCTCGCGCCCGATCTGGCGCCGGGCGCGCTCGTGATCGCGGACGCGATCGACGGGCCGTTCGGCCGCGTGCAGACCGATCCGGCCTGGAGCACGCGGCTCGTCGCCGCGTTGCACGACACGCCGGTGTGGTCGCGCGTCACGCGCGGCACGATGGCGGCCGTCGGCGCACCGGTGGTCAGCGAGCAGGAAAAGACGTCGCTGAATCGCGCCAAGGGCGCGCTCGCGGTCGACATGGAATCGCATATCGCAGCCGCGTTCGCGGCGTCGCGCGGCGTGCCGTTCGCGGTGTGCCGCGCGATCGTCGATCCCGCCTGGCGCACGCTGCCGCGCGCGGCGACGGCCGGGCTGCGCGACGACGGCAGCACGGCCATCCTGCCGATCCTGCGCGAACTGCTGAAGCAGCCGTCGCAGCTCGGCCCGCTGCTGCAGGTGGCCGCCGACGCGCGCGCGGCGCGCACGACGCTGATCCAGGCGCGGCACGCGTTCGAGCGTGCGGGCGCGATGCGGATGGTCTGAGCGGCGCGCGCCGCGTTTCGTTTCTCGTGCCGCTGCGTTGCCTGATTTCGCGCACGCGCACACGAGCGTCGTTCGCGGAAAATCGAGCGTCGGGATTGCGGCTGCCGCGATGAGCAGCACATCGTCGTCGAGATTCGCGCCGCGTTCCGCGGTAATCTGGCGAACCCCGATTTGGTCTACGACTGACATGCTCGATCCTGCCATGGCTATCGCCACGTCCGCACTCATGAGCGCGGTGCTGCTGGTGCTGCTCGGTTCGCTGCTCCGATCGGGGATACCGGGCGTGCTCGAATGGTTCGCCGCCAATGTCGCGACCGTCGTCGCTCTGCCGCTGTTCCTGATGCGGTTCAGGATTCCGGATACCCTGTCCGTCGTTGCTGCAAACATGCTGATGGCATGGGCGGCCGTCGCCTACTATGCCGGCTGTGCCCGTTTTCTGGGGCGTCCGGCCCACTGGCCGGTGCTGATGGTCTCCCTTCTGCCGCTGGGAATCGCGCTCGTCTACTGGCGCTATGCGGTCGACAGCATTCCGCTTCGTGTACTCGTCACCACGCTGTTCACTGCTGCGGTTTGCATCGCGGTCGCGCTTCTGGTGCTCCGGCACCGCCCGTCCGGACGATCGGCCTATTCCTATCGCGTGACCGCCGCGATGGCATTCCTCTTCGCGTTATGCCAGATCGCGCGCGGGATCTATTTCATGACGCTGGACGAAGCGTCGAGCCCGCTGATGTTCGCCTCCACCGGCAACGTGATCTTGCTGGTCGCGGCCGCGGCGATCATGCCGACGCTATCGATGTCCTCGATGATGATGGTGCACGACGTACTGCTCGCCGACGCGCGCGAGGCCGCGAACCGCGACTTCCTCACCGGCGCGCTTTCGCGCAAGGGCTTTGAAGCCGTTGCACACGTCCAGTTGGCGGAAGCGGGCAGGCAGGGTTCGCCGACCGCGCTGCTGATCGTCGATCTCGATCATTTCAAGGCGATCAACGATACGCTCGGCCATGCTGGCGGGGACGCCGTGCTGCGCGAATTCGTCCGCGTGACGCAGATGCAACTGAGGCGTGGCGACGTGCTTGGCCGCATGGGCGGCGAAGAATTTGCCGTGCTGCTGCCGGCAACGGCGCTGGACGACGCGCGGGCCATCGCGGAGCGGCTGCGCCATGCAGTCGCTGCCCAGCCCATGACGACCGCCGCCGGGCCGTGTCGATACAGCATCAGTTGCGGCGTGGCCGGCTGGCGAGCGGGCGAAACCCTGGACCACCTGAGCGCGAGAGCGGACGCAGCCCTCTACGAGGCGAAGCGCTCGGGACGCAACCGGGTGTGCCTTCACGGGGACCTCGCCATCGTGTAACGGCGAGCGGTTGCGCTGCGCGTCGGGCACGCGTGCGGGGGCTTCTACACGGCTTCGTGACGGCGACCTGGTAGCGATCTCGCGGGCTTGCTCGAACGGATCGCGCCATACCGCGTCAACCATGCTGCCGCCCAAAAAACAAAACCCCATGTTCCGAGAAACATGGGGTTCGTCGACGGTTCGAGCGCTGCATGATGCAGCGCTCGCCGGCATTGCGGCCGGCGCGGTGCCGCGTTACTGCGCGGCAGGCGCGCTCGCGGGGAGCGTCGGCATTGCCGGCGCGATCGGTGCGCCGTTGGCGGCCGGCGCAGTCGTTGCGCCGGTCGACGCCGATGCAGGCGTTGCCGGCGCCGCAGCGGGTGCTGCAGACACAGCAGGCACGGCGGACGCGGCAGGCACGGCAGAAGCCGCCGCCGCGCTCGCAGGCATCGCACTGTCCGCGCCCGGATCGTCGTACTGCGGCAAGCCGGCCGCGGCCGGCGCATTGTTCGGCGCTGCACCCGCTGCGCCGCCCGCGTCGCCCGGATCTTCGTAATTCGGCAGCCCCGGCGCGGACGGCGCGGCCGCCGGCGCCGCGCCCGATTCATCGGGCTGCGCGTAGTTCGGCGCTTCGGCCGACGCCGATTCGCCGTGGAACGTGAGCGACTTGCGCTGCTGCAGATACGCATCGCGGACGAACGAGTACGGATCGAGCGCCGCCTGCTTCAGCAGATCGGTCGCGCCGAGCAGGTCCGAACGCGCGCTGACGAACTGCGCGATGTACATCGGATTGCGCACGGCCGGCTCGATGTAGTTGAGCAGGTTGAAGCGCACGTCGACCGCGCGGCCGACGCCGTCGCGGATCGTGCTCGGCCCGAACACCGGCAGCACCAGGTACGGACCGGCCGGCATGCCCCAGCGCGCCATCGTCAGCCCGAAGTCCTGGTGATGCTTCGGCAGCCCTGCGGGCGTCGCGATGTCGATCAGGCCGCCGACGCCGAATACCGAGTTCATCGCGACGCGCATCAGATCCTGCGTCGCGTCGGTAATGCGCAGCTGCAACAGGTTGTTCGCGATGTTGCCGAGGTCGCCGAGGTTCGAGAAGAAGTTGCTGATCGCGGTACGCAGCGGCGTCGGCGTGATCTTCTGATAGCCCTTCGCGATCGGCTGGGCGATGTGCGTGTCGACCGTGTCGTTGAACGTGTACACCGCTCGATTCACCGGCTCGAACGGGTCGTTGGGGTTGCGGTTCGGGCCCGTCGCGCAGCCGCTCAGCAGAGCGCCGGCGGCGACGGTCACCGTCATGATTCGCACCTTATTCATTGTTTCCTTGCGATTGGTTCTTGACGCGCTTCACGCGCGGTTTGCCCATCAGAACGGGCTGAAATACCACGGCGCCGATCAGCGTGCAGGTCAACGCGAGCGCGAGCAGCTTGCCCATGCTCGACGTGCCCGGATGGTGCGATAGCCACAGGCTGCCGAACGCGGTCGCCGTCGTCGCGGCGCTGAACAGCACCGCGTGCGTGAGGCTCGAATGCAGCAGCCCCGTCTGCCCGGCGCGCCACGCCATCACGAAGTACACCTTGAACGCGACGCCGACGCCGAGCATCAGCGGCAGCGCGATGATGTTCGCGAAGTTCAGCGACATGCCGAGCACGACGCACATCTCGAGCGTCACGAGCCCCGACACGAGCAGCGGCACCAGCGTGCGCAGCACGTCGCCGAAGCGGCGCAGCGTGATCCACAACAGGATCGTGATCGAGATGATCGACCACAGCGCCGCGTGCTGGAACGCCTTGATGATCGTCTCCGCGGAATGCAGGATCGAGATCGGGCCGCCGATCGCGCCCGGCTCGGCCGCCTTCACGGCCTTCGCGAAGCGGCGCAGCATCGTGTCGTCGTTCGGGTCGACGCCCTTCGGCACCTTCGGCGAAATCTGCACGAGCGCGTGGCCGTCCGGCGCGACCCAGTCGCGCACCAGTTGCGGCGGCAACGATTCGCGCGTCACGTCCTGCGGTTGCAGCAGCGTCGCGAGCTGCTCGAGCGCGATACGCAGCGTGTCGGAGAACGCGTGTTCGGCGCGATCGCGCGTCGCGGCGTCGGCTGCGGCGAGCTTCGCGAGCGATGCCGACAAGTGCTGCGCGGCGGCCGCGCCCGGGCCCGGATGATCTTCCGCCGCGTAGCTCAGCAGGTCCGACACGCGCTTGAGCGCGGCGACGCGCTGCGCGTCGGTGGCGGGCGGCGCGGCCGGCTGCGTGAGCGCGGGCAGCAGATCGCTCGCGGCCGCGGCGATCGCCGCGCGCTTCTCCGGCTGGTCGGTCGGAATGAACGTCGACAGCGTCGTCGTGCGCCCCACTTCCGGCAGCGCGTCGAGGCGCTTGGCGGCCGCGTCGGCCGCGGCCAGCGACGGCGCGAGCAGCGTGACGTCGTTGACGGCCGCTTCGGGCGAATCCTTCAGCGCGAGCAGCGTCGCCATCGATTCGCTGTGCGGATCCTTCAGGTGCAGCGGGTTGAAGTCGAAGCGCAGGAACAGCAGCAGCGGCAGCGCGCCGATCACGACGCCGAGCGTGCCGATCAGGATCGGCTTGCGATGGCGATCGAGGAAATCGTCGACCGGCGCGAGCCACGGGAAGCCCGGCGTCTTCGATTCGCCCGGCGGCGCGAACAGGCGCAGCAGCGCCGGCAGCAGCGTGAGCGTGCTCAGCAGCGCGATGAACATCCCGACGCCCGCGATCAGGCCGAGCTCGGACACGCCGCGATAGGCGGTCGGAATGAACGAGAAGAAGCTCGCCGCGACCGCCGTGGTCGCGAGCGCGAGCGGCATGCCCATCGAGTGCGCGGCGCCGATCAGCGCGTGATCGATGCGCGGGTCGCGGAAGCGTTCCTCGCGGTACTTCACGCCGTACT
The DNA here is from genome assembly GCF_004368385.1 of Burkholderia sp. B10. Classification (NCBI taxonomy): domain Bacteria; kingdom Pseudomonadati; phylum Pseudomonadota; class Betaproteobacteria; order Burkholderiales; family Burkholderiaceae; genus Burkholderia; species Burkholderia sp. B10. Next base: position 13,148 of record NZ_PQMX01000047.1, read on the forward strand.
GGATCGAGAAATCGACGCCGAGGCCGACGAACAGCACCATGAACGCGACCGAGATCATGTTCAGCGAACCGACCATCGCGAGGCCGAGCGCGGCCGTCACGACGAGGCCGACGAACAGCGTGACCAGCACCGAGCCGATCATCCGCTTGGAGCGCAGCGCGAGCCACAGGATCACGAGCACCGCGAGCAGCGTGAGCACGCCGTTGAGCGCGGCGCCGTCCTCGACCGAGGCGAATTCGTCGTCGGCGAGCGGCTGCTCGCCGGTGATGCGCACGACCGCGCCATAGCGTTGCGTGAGGTCGAGCGCCTTCGCGGTGTCGCGGATCACCTGCGTGGCTTGGGCGCCGGCCTTCAGCGCGCCGTAGTTCACGACCGGCTGCACCGTGACGAACGCGCGCGCCGGCTGCCGTGCGGCGTCGGCGTCGACCAGCCCGCGCCACGAAAACGCGGCCGGCTTGCCGGCCAGCACGTCGTCGACCGTCGCGGCGCTGCGTGCGAGCAGCTTGGCCATCTCGGGCAGCTTTACCTGGCCGGTCAGCAGCGGCTGGCCGAGCAGCGTGGACAGCGTCGTCGCGAGGCCCGTCAGGCTCGGGTTCTTCGCGAGCTCGTTGACGAGCGGCCGCGCGCTCGCGAGTTGCGTCGTCGTGTCCGACACTTCCTGCGGCGACAGGAACAACAGGCCGTTGTGCTCGAAGAACGGCCCGCCGCCGGGCTCGGCGACCTGGCCGATGCGGCCCGCGTCGGACTGCTTTTGCAGCGCGCCCGTGAGCGCGTGCGCGGCGGCCGTCGCGAACTCGGGCGCGGGCGCCTCGACGACCGCGAGGATCGTGCCGTTACGTTGCGGGAACGCGTTGTCGACCGCCTGACCCAGCGCGGCCCATTGCGGCTCGGCATCGACGAGCTTGCTGATGTCCGTGTTGATCTTGAAGTGCTGTGCCACGTACACGCCGCTGCATGCGGCAATGACGAGCGACAGCACGACGACCAGGACGGGGCGGCGTACCGACCATGCAACGAGTCGGATGATGAGAGATGTCACCATTTGGCGGTGGGGAGCGGCTGGCAAGGGCAAAGCAACGAGTATACCGGCGCAACGTGCGCTCGGTCGTGACGATGGCTCGTAAAGGGGCGGGAAGGATATTTGCTCCGCATAGCGGGAATCGGCCCCGCGCACCGGCAATTGGTAAGCGTGTGCTTAATAATCGGCACGCCTCGCCGCGCTATGCAGCGGCTGTGACAAAGGGGGCTGAAAGGTAACAGTCGGTCACGGCACGGCAGGCGCGCGTGCGGGCCGCTATACTTCGACCCACCGGCCGCTGCAATCGGTGCAATGCGCCGGCCGTTTTTTCTCATCGAGTGCGAATATCCGTATGAAACGTCATCTGTTTGCTTTCGTCGCGGCGGCCGCCGTGTCGGTTTCCGCTTTCGCGCAGAGCGCGCCGGTCGACGTCGTCCGCAATGCGGTCGAAGGCACCGTCAATGCGATGAAGGCCGATCCGGTCGCGCGCAGCGGCAACATGGCGAAGGTCACGCAAGTCGTCGAGCAGCGCTTCCTGCCCGCGACCAACTTCGAGCGCACGACGCGCATCGCGGTCGGCGACGCCTGGAAGCAGGCGAACCCGCAACAGCAGCAGGAGCTGTACAAGCAGTTCAAGCTGCTGATGACGCGCACCTATGCGGCGTCGCTCGCGCAGCTCGGCAGCCAGGACGCGAAGTTCTCGTTCAAGGCCGGCGGTGCATCGGGCGCCGATGCGCTGGTGCAATCGACGGTGACGACGCCCGGCGACAGCCAGTCGGTCGGCTACCGGCTCGGCAAGGTCGGCAACGACTGGAAGATCTACGACATCGACATGTCGGGCGCATGGCTGATCCAGGTCTATCAGGGCCAGTTCAAGAGCCAGCTCGCGTCGGGCGGCATCGACGGCTTGATCGCGTATCTGCAGAAGCACAACGCGCGCACGAACTGAGCGACGCGCTCGGTCGGTCCGTATGAATCAAGGGCGCTCCAGGGCGCCCTTTTTCATTGGCGTGCGGCCGAAATCCAGCTGGCGTGCGCAAGCGGTCGACGGGGTGATATACGTCGCGTGAACGGGGCGATGCCGTGGCGGGCCATCCGCTCGGCAGGCGACGACCTCCTTTTGCGGTCGCCGCCGCCGCACATGGCCACTGCGCGACGGTGGAACTGCCACGCGACGCACGCGCGCGCCCTGCCCTGCCCAGCCCCGCTACCGCCGCCGATGCTCGACCGCGAACTTGATCAGCTCCGCCTGCCCTTCGATGTCGAGCTTGCGTTTCAGATTGAGCCGGTGCGTCTCGACCGTGCGCACCGACAGCCCCGTCTGCTGCGCGATCTGCTTGCTCGACAGCCCCTCGGCCAGCGCGTCGAGGATGTCGCGTTCGCGCGGCGTCAGCCGGTCGAGCGGCGACGCGGTCGCGCTCGCGTGGATCATGCGCGCGGCCAGCCCTTCGCTGAAAAACGTCTGCCCGGCCAGCACCGCGCCGATCGCGCGCACGATCTCGCTCGCCGGCGAATCCTTCAGCAGATAACCGCTCGCGCCGGCGCGCACCGCTTGCGTCACGTATTCGAGGTTGTCGTGCATCGACAGCATCAGCACGCGAATCGCCGGAAAGCGTTCGTGGAAGACGCCGGCGAGCGTGATGCCGTTCATCCCGTTCATGCCGACGTCCATCAGCGCGAGATCGGGCTCGAGCGACGCGGCGAGCGCGAGCGCCTCGTCCGCGTTGCCGGCTTCGCCGACCACGGACAGGTCGGCGGCCTCGAGCCGCATCCGCAGCCCGTCGCGCACCAGCGGGTGATCGTCGACGAGCAGCAGTCGGGCGGCGGGCCGGGCGGTGTCGGGTGGGCTCATCGGCAAAGGTCTCCGGTTATGGTGGCGCGTCGTCACGCGGCGGCGCGCAGCGGCACGCGCGCGGCCACGACGGTGTGGCCGACCTGCGACGCGATCGTCAGCGTGCCGCCGAGCGCGTCGAGGCGCTCGCGCATGTTGCGCAGCCCGATTCCGCGGCGCGCGTCGGTTTGCGTGCGCTCGGCATCGAAGCCGCAGCCGTTGTCGGCGATGCTCAGCGTGACCGCATGCGCGCCGACGTCGAGCGTGACGGCCGCGCGCGACGCATGCGCATGATGCACGATGTTGCTGAGCGCTTCCTGTGCGATCCGGAACAGCGCCGTGTTGACGGGCGCCGGCAACGGCCGCGCGCCGCTGTGCGCGACCTGCGTGTAGCCGATGTCGATGCCGCTTTGCTCGCCGAGCTCGCGCACGAGCTGCTCGAGCGCGGCCGCGAGGCCGAGATCGTCGAGCATCGCCGGGCGCAGCGCATGGGAGATGCGCCGCACCTCGCGCAGCGTGTCGCCGAGCCGGCCGATGCCGGACGCGAGCGCCTGCTCGGCTGCGGGCATGCGCGTCGCGCCGCGCTCGAAGCGCGCGAGCGCGGATTCGAGCATCAGCTTCGCCGACACCATCATCTGGCTGATCCCGTCATGCAGTTCGCGCGACAAGCGCTCGCGCTCCTGTTCCTGCGATTCGACGACGCGCTGCGCGAGCTGCTTGAGCTTTGCGTCGGCGCTGCGCGACTCGCTGACGTTGAGCACCAGCGCGCACACGGCGATCGCCGCGGCGCCGGTCAGCGCGATCGCGGTGAGCCAGCTCATCGTGCGCTCGATGTTCGCCGACGCGCGCGCGTCGATGCGCTGCAGCGCGGTGTCGACGTCGTCGAGATAGATGCCGGTGCCGAGCATCCAGCCCCAGCGATCGAGCGCGACGACGTAGCCGAGTTTCGGCGCGATCCTGCCGGTGGACGGCCGCTGCCACGCGTAGCGCACGTAGCCGCCGCCGTGCGACGCGGCGCCGATCAGCTGCTGCATCGTCAGCGCGCCCTGCGGGTCGCGCATCGACCAGAAGTTGTGGCCGACCCGCTCGGGCTCGCGCGGATGCATCAGCGAATTGCCGTGCAGGTCGTATACGAAGAAATAGCCGTCCGGGCCGAAGTCCATCTTCTGCAGCATCGCGAGCGCCTGCGTGCGCAGCATCGCGTCGTCGCGGCCGTTGCGGCCGCTCGCTTCGTACAGCGGCATGATCGCGCTGGTCGCGAGCTCGACGTAATGCTTGAGCTCGCCTTCCTTGCTCGCCAGATACGCCGCCTCGATCGTCGCGTGCTGCGTGCGAGCGAGCGAGGTCGCCTGCTGGCGCACGCCGAAGCCGATCCCGGCGATCGCGAGCAGGAACGGCACGATGGCCAGGAGGAATATCTTCGCCTTGAGTCTCATGGTGGTCCGAAGCGGGCGCGGCGGTGCGCACGCGTGCTGCGCGCGGCGGCGCGGCGAGCCGACATTGTCGGCGATTTTGCGGTGCGCGGCGACGGTCGGTGCCGGCCGGCCGCCGCTCAGGCGCGGCGCGGTGCGCGCTCGCCGTCGGCCGCCGTGTGCACGACGACCTGGTTGCGCCCGCTCGCCTTCGCGCGATACAGCGCGTCGTCGGCGAGTTTCAGCGCGGCCTGGATGGTGTCGCCGCGTTCCGGATAGCAGGTCGTCACGCCGATGCTCGCGGTCACGCGGCCGCACATGCCCGCATCGTGGCGGATGCCGAGATCGAGGATGCCGGTGCGGATCGTCTCGGCGATCGCGACGGCGCCGTCCGTGTCGACGTCGGGCAGCACGACGACGAATTCCTCGCCGCCGTAGCGGGCCGCGTAATCGGCCGGCCGGCGCAGGCAGCCGGCGATGCAGCGGCCGACCGCGGCGAGCGCATCGTCGCCGGCCTGATGGCCCTGTGTGTCGTTGTAGCGCTTGAAATGATCGACGTCGACGAACAGCAGCGACAGCGCGTGCTGCGAGCGCGCGGCGCGCCGCCATTCGCGCGCGAGCGTGACGTCGAGCATGCGGCGGTTGTCGAGCCCGGTGAGGCCGTCGGTGCGCGCCAGCGCCTGCAGCTCGGCTTCCGCGCGCTGGCGCTTGCGCAACTGCACGTCGAGCAGCAGCGACAGCCCGATGAAGCCGATCGCGAGCGCGACCATCGCCGAGCCGATCGGGATCGCGCGGTCGTACCACGCGGCGTAGGTGTCGGCTTCGGAGCGCGCGACCATCAGGATCAGCGGCAGGTTCTCGAGGTGGCGGAACACGTACAGGCGGCGCACGCCGTCGATCGTCGCGGTGTCGGTGAAACTGCCCTCGCTTGCCGTCATGAAATGGCGGAACGTGCTTGCATGGCTGATGTCGCGGCCGACGATCGACGGATCGTACGGTTGACGCGCGACCATCCGGCCGTTGGTCTTGATCAGCGCGACCGAGCCGCGATCGCCGAGCGCCAGCCGCGCAAACAGGTTCTGGAAATATTCGAGCCGGATCGACATCACCGCGACGCCGCCGAACGACCCGTCGGGCCGCGTGATCCGTCGGCTGAGCGCGATGCTCAGGGAGCCGTCGCGCAGCCGCGAATGGTAAGGGTCGCTCACGTACAGCCCGACGTCCGGATGATCGCGATGGACGGCGAAATACGCTTCGTTGGCGAAGTTGAACTTGCGCGGGATGTCGGTCTTGCCGTCGACCGCGATGTCGCCGTTCGCGTCGAGCACGTAGATGCCGCCGAGGTATTTGGCCGTGGTCGCGCGGTCGAACAGCACCTGGCGCCGCAGCGGCATCGGCAGATTCGCGACTGCCGGGTCGTTCGCGCCGTCGACGACCGCCTGTAGCGACAGCGAGTAGATTTCGATGTTGCGCTCGATGTCCCACGACGCCATCAGCGCGATGTTCTGCTGCGTGGTGCGGGCGCGGTCGCGCGCGTCGATGCGGCCTTCGTACAGCACGATCGCGCACAGCAGCAACAGCAGCAGACCGATCAGCAGCCCCGAGTAGAAGATCAGGTGCGGCAGCAGCGCACGGCGCACGCGAGCGACGACGCGGCCGGTCCGGCGGGATTCGCGGGGCACTGCGTAGTCGGTTTCAGCCATGGCGCATGGAACGATGGGCATCGCGGCCGGACGGCGAGCCGATGCGATTATTCGTGTGACACGTAGCTGGCGGTCCGATACGCGCCCCCGGGGCGCCCGCGCTGACGGACCATCGAAAGACGAATGCCGATCGTCGGCAATCGCATCCGGGCGAACCGATCAGATCGCGTTCGCGGATGGGTTTATTCGTGAATCGAAGGTCGTACGAATCGTGCCGCAGATGGGTCCGAGTATAACGCGCGCATCAAGTGGCGCTGAATATGTCGCGCACCGTTGATTCGGATCAAATTGGGGTTTTAACCTCTACTTGCAAATTGCGCGCGGAAGGCAATTGGGTGACCGATTGCGCGGACGCGAGCCGCGATATTCATATTGAAAAACGGGCGGCCGAAATCGGCCACCCGTCTCGTCAAAACGCATGCGGGAAATCCCGCGTGCGGCTGCTTACGCGCTTTGCTGTTGCGCCTTGAACGCGAGCCGGAACCGATGCAGCAGCGGCTCGGTATAGCCGCTCGGCTGCGACGTGCCCTGCAGCGCGAGCGCGCATGCCGCGGCGAACGCGGTGGACTGCTCGTAGTCGGGCGCCATCGGCCGGTAGTTCGGATCGCCCGCGTTCTGCTGGTCGACGACGCGCGCCATCCGCTTGAACACGTCCAGCACGAACGCCTCGGTGATCACGCCGTGGCGCAGCCAGTTCGCGATGTGCTGGCTCGAGATGCGCAGCGTCGCGCGGTCTTCCATCAGGCCGACGTCGTGGATGTCCGGCACCTTCGAGCACCCGACCCCTTGTTCGACCCAGCGCACGACGTAGCCGAGGATGCCCTGCGCATTGTTCTCGACTTCGCTGAGGATCTCGCTGTCGCTCCACTCGGCGCGTTCGACCACCGGGACCGTCAGCAGCCCTTCGAGCAGCGCGTCGCGCTCGCTCGCGTACGGCGTCTTTTCGAGCGCCTGCTGGACGGCCTGCACGTCGACGAGGTGGTAATGCAGCGCGTGCAGCGTCGCCGCGGTCGGCGACGGCACCCACGCGGTGTTCGCGCCGGCGCGCGGATGCGCGATCTTCTGCTCGAGCATCGCGTGCATCAGGTCGGGCATCGCCCACATGCCCTTGCCGATCTGCGCACGGCCGCGCAGGCCGGCCGACAGGCCCGCGAGCACGTTGTTGCGCTCGTAGGCGGCGATCCACGCCGACGACTTCATGTCGCCCTTGCGGATCATCGGGCCGGCTTCCATCGCGGTGTGCATTTCGTCGCCGGTGCGGTCGAGGAAGCCGGTGTTGATGAACGCGACGCGCCCGGCCGCCGCCGCGATGCAGGCGGCGAGGTTCACGCTGGTGCGGCGCTCCTCGTCCATGATGCCCATCTTCAGCGTGTTGCGCGGCAGCCCGTACAGATCCTCGATGCGCGCGAACAGCGTGTCGGCGAACGCGACCTCGACCGGGCCGTGCATCTTCGGCTTCACGATGTAGATCGAGCCGGTGCGCGAGTTGCGCTTGGCCTTCCGGTCGTGCAGCGCGCACAGCGTCGTGACGACGCCGTCGAGGATCCCTTCCGGGATCTCGTTGCCGTCGCGATCGAGCACCGCGCCGTTGGTCATCAGATGGCCGACGTTGCGCACGAACAGCAGCGAGCGGCCGTGCAGCGTCAGCGTGCCGCCGGCCGGCGTCGTGTATTCGCGGTCGGCGTTCAGGCGGCGCGTGAAGGTCTTGCCGCCCTTCGCGACTTCCTCGACCAGCGTGCCCTGCATCAGCCCGAGCCAGTTGCGGTACAGCTGGACCTTGTCGTCGGCGTCGACCGCCGCGACCGAATCCTCGCAGTCGATGATCGTGCTGACCGCCGCTTCGAGCACGACGTCCTTCACGTTTGCGAGGTCCGCGCGGCCGATCGGTGTGGACGCATCGATCTGGATCTCGACGTGCAGGCCGTTGTGCTTCAGCAGGATCGCGGACGGCGCGCCGGCTGCGCCCTGGTAGCCGACGAACTGCGCCGGCTGCGCAAGGTGCACGACGCCGCTGGCCGTTTCGACGGCGAGCTGGCCGTCCTCCACGCGGTAGCGCAGCGCGTCGCGGTGCGAACCGCTCGCGAGCGGCGCCGCGTTGTCGAGCACGTTGCGCGCGTAGTCGATCACGCGCTGTCCGCGCGTCGGGTTGTAGGCCGTGGTGCGCTCGGCGCCGCCGTCTTCGGGCAGCGCATCGGTGCCGTACAGCGCGTCGTACAGGCTGCCCCAGCGCGCGTTCGCGGCGTTCAGCGCGTAGCGCGCGTTCGACAGCGGCACGACGAGCTGCGGGCCGGCCTGCGTCGCGATCTCGCTGTCGACGTTCGCGGTGGCTGCCGCGACGTTCGACGGGACCGGCACGAGGTAGCCGATTCGTTCGAGGAATGCGCGGTACGCGGCATGGTCGCGTACCGGGCCGGGGTGCGCGCGGTGCCACGCGTCCAGTTCGTGCTGCAGGCGCTCCCGCTCCGCGAGCAATTCGCGGTTGCGCGGCGCGAACTCGTGCACCAGCGCCGAAAAACCGCTCCAGAATGCGGCCTTGTCGATGCCGGTGCCCGGCAGTGCTTCGTCTTCAATGAACTGGCTCAGCGCTGGCGCGACTTGCAGTCCTGCTTGGTCGATCATCGTGATTCCTCCCGGGGAATGGAAAACGCGCGCGGATCAGGCCGCGACGCTTTGTATGCCGCGCGGGCGAGCCGTGCATCCGGTCCGGACTCTACGCCGGACACACCGATCGCGCCCGCAATACGGCCGCCCGCCGTGACCGGCGCGCCGCCTTCGGGCAAGCCCGCGCGCGGCGCGCCCGGAAACGCGGTGCGGCCACTGTGGATCATATCCCCATACGCGCGCGTAGCGCCCCGGGCGGCGTCAAGCCCAGGCGCGATCGTGCCCGGCGGCGCGTCAAGATCCGGTATGCGCGGGCGTGCTACTGTCGTCGATCGTGCTGCCGGTGGGTGCAGCGCCTGCCTCCGTCGGTGCGCAGACCGGGGGCGAGGCCGATCGTGGCCTTCGGGCTGGCCGGCGCGACATCAGCGCGCTTCATCGCCGCATGCGGCTGTGGAGGCGGAACGATCGCTGGCGTGCGCGGTTCTACAATGCGGTGACGGCGCATCCCTTCGGTCAGGGCCGGCAGCGCTGCTGCGCGAGCATGTCCGAGTGTGCGTTGGCTGCACCTGTGAGCGCGACGAATCGCAGCGCGTCATGCGGTCGACAGCTGCCGCTGTCGTGATCGACATGATTCGCATCGAGCGGGCCGATGCACCGTCGCCGCTGTAGCGGCGAATATCGGGCAATACCGGTTGCCGCCGCGGCCGAACGGTCGGATATGTCACAATGTGAGCAATTCGATGTGCGGCTCGCCACGCTCCGTTTCGTTGTCGCGCAATGCGCGCCGCGGGCGGTCGGCCGTGGTGCGCCGCCGATCCAGAAAGGAGGACGCTGCATGTCGATTCCGACGCGTGGCGACGGGCTCGACGCCCGCGCCGTAGAGATTCTGCATCGCCCCGTGTGCGACCTGCTCGGCTGTGCCTGGCCGATCGTGCTCGCGGGCATGGGCGGTGTCGCGCGGGCCGAGCTGGCGAGTGCGGTGAGCGCCGCCGGCGGGTTCGGTTTTCTCGGGATGGTGCGTGAGCCGGTCGCGTTGATCCGGCGCGAGGTCGAGCGGGTTCGCGCGGCCACCGCGCAACCGTTCGGCGTGAACCTGATTCCGGCGTCGACGCCGCGCGAACTGCTCGACGCGCAGCTCGATGCGTGCATCGAATTGCGGGTGCCGGTCGTCGCGCTGTTCTGGGACGTCATGCCGGACGTCGTGCGGCGCCTGCGCGATGCGGGCGTGCGCGTGGTTCATCAGGTCGGCTCGCTCGACGACGCGCAGGCGGCCGACGCGGCCGGCGCGCACGCGCTGATCGTCCAGGGGCACGAGGCCGGCGGGCATGTGCGCGGCGATCGGCCGCTCGTCGAGCTGTTGCCACAGGTGGTGCGCGCGACGCGCTTGCCGGTGCTGGCCGCGGGCGGGATCGCCGACGGCGCCGACGTGGCCGCCGCCATGGCGCTCGGCGCGCAGGGCGCGGTGATCGGCACCGCGTTCATCGCGACGCACGAGTCGTTCGCGCATCCATATCACCAGCAGCGGATCGTCGACGCACGCGACGGCGACACGCTGCTGACCGACGTCTTTCACATCAACTGGCCGCGCGGCGCGCGCGTGCGCGTGTTGCCGTCGAGCGTCACGCGCGGCGAGCGCGGCGATCCGTTCGGCGACGCGCGCGTGGTGATCGGCGACGAGGAAGGGCGGCCGATCTATCTGTTCAGCACCGATTCTCCGCTGCGCACGATGACCGGCGATTTCGAGGCGATGGCGCTGTATGCGGGCACGGGCGTCGGCCGCATCCGGGCGATCGAGCCGGCCGGCGACGTGCTGCGCCGGATCGCGCTCGATGCGGCGGCGCGCCTCGGCCAAGGCACCGGCGCGGCGCGCCCGGCCGACGCGGACGCCGACCGCAGCGCGTTGCTGGCCGCGCTCGACGAACTGCTGGAGGCTGAGCGCGCGGGCGCACGCGTCGCATCGGAGACGGCGGCCGAGATCGACGACGATCCCGACCTGCATCGGCTGATCGCGCATATTCGTCAGGACGAAGCGCACTGGTGCAGCGTGCTGGTGGACGCGATCCGCACGCTCGGCGCCACGCCGACGCGTGCGACCGGCGCGTTCTACCAAAAGGCGATGGCGATCGACGATCTGGGCGAGCGCATGGCGTTCCTGAACCGCGGGCAGCGCTGGGTCGTGCGCAGGCTGCAGGCGCTGCTGCCCACGCTCGCGAACCCGGATATCCATCACGCGTTGTCGCTGATGCTGGTCGCGCACGAGAAGAACGTCGGCGCGGTCGACATGCGGCTGCGGAAGACGGGCGCGGGCCGCGCGTAGGAATGCGCGCAGCCGCGGGCCGGCGGCGCGGCAACCGCTAGAATTGCGGTTTTAGCCCGGAATACGTCCATGTCCTTCGCCTCGCTTGGCCTGATCGATCCTCTGCTGCGCACTCTGCAGGATCTCAACTACCAGACACCGACGCCGGTGCAGGCCAACGCGATTCCTGCGGTGCTCGGCGGCAAGGACGTGATGGCCGCGGCACAAACCGGCACCGGAAAAACTGCCGGCTTTGCGCTGCCGTTGCTGCAGCGGCTGGTGCAGCATGGCCCGGCGGTGTCGAGCAACCGCGCGCGCGTGCTGGTCCTCGTGCCGACGCGCGAGCTGGCCGAGCAGGTGCTGCAGAGCTTCGTCGAATACGGCAAGGGTCTGGACCTGCGCTTTCTGGCCGCGTACGGCGGCGTCAGCATCAACCCGCAGATGATGAAGCTGCGCAAAGGCGTGGACGTGCTGGTCGCCACGCCGGGCCGTCTGCTGGACCTGAACCGCCAGAACGCGGTGCAGTTCGATCAGGTGGAAACGCTGGTGCTCGACGAAGCCGACCGCATGCTCGACCTCGGCTTTGCCCGCGAGCTCAACGCCGTGTTCGCCGCATTGCCGGCCCGGCGTCAGACCCTGCTGTTTTCCGCGACGTTCACCGACGACATCCGCGCGATGGCGGCGACCATTCTGCGCAACCCCGTCAACATCAGCGTGAGCCCGCCGAACACGACGGCCAGCCGGATCAAGCAGTGGGTGGTGCCGGTGGACAAGCGCAACAAGCCGGAACTGTTCATGCATCTGGTGGCGGAGAACAAGTGGGAGCACGCGCTGGTGTTCGTCAAGACGCGCGCGGGCGTCGATTACCTGGCGGCCATGCTCGACGAGGCCGGCTATGCGGTCGACACCATTCACGGCGACAAGCCGCAGCCGGCGCGTCTGCGCGCGCTCGAGCGCTTCAAGGCGCGCGACGTGCAGATGCTCGTCGCCACCGATGTGGCGGCGCGCGGCCTCGACATCGACGATCTGCCGATGGTGATCAACGTCGATCTGCCGATCGTCGCGCAGGACTATGTGCACCGCATCGGCCGGACTGGGCGCGCGGGCGCGAGCGGCGTCGCGGTGTCGCTCGTGTGCGCGGACGAAGCGCCGCAATTGGCTGCGATCGAGGCGCTGATCGGCAAGACGTTGCGCCGCGAGGAAGAGCCTGGATTCGAAGCCGAGCATCGCGTGCCGGAAACCAGCGCGACGGGCCAGCTCATCAAGAAACCGAAAAAGCCGAAGACGCCGAAAGTGTTGCAGGCCGCGCCGGCCGCCAAGCCGATGCCGGGCAAGCAGGCGCGGCCGCGGAGTGGGGAAGGGAGCGGCAAGCCGGGGGCGAAGCGCGCGGGCGGCGCGGGTGCGGCAAGCGGGAAAGGCGCGAAAAGCGTGATCAGCGGCAGCCCGTTCAGCGTGCAGAAGCCGCGCGGTAAATCGGGCGGCAAGCCGGGCGGTGGTTCGGGCTCGGCGGGCAAAGCGACGGGTGGGCGCGGCAAAGGCTGAGCCTGTTGCTGATCCGCGTTCGGGCGAAGGCTCGTACGCGTTGCGGCGGGTACATACGGGCGCAAGGTTCTTCCAGGCAGCGGCGGCAATCCGGCTGGCCGGCCTGCCGTCGAAGTTGCGAACCGGACCATGACAGCTAGACTGGAAGTTCCCCCATGCAAACCATCGAGGGCCACATGGCGAACATCTACGTGGTTAAAACCGGCGAGCAATTCCTCTGCACCGGCGAGGACGGCGACATCGGCCTCGCGCCCGTGATCGAGGACGCCATGTCCTTTTTGTCCTACGACGAAGCACTCGCGGCGGCGAACGAACACGCCGAACCGGGGTTCGAAATCCTGTCCGTCGATATGACGCGTCGCTGATGCGGATGTCGATGGTGAGCGGCCGGTGATGGTGCGCGAATGCCGGGCGGTTGGTCGACGCGGTGGGGCGCTGGGTTCGATGCGGTCGCTCATGCAACGTCCGACGTAGGCACGCGCCTGTCTCATCTCGTTCGTTCGGCTTGCTGAGCAGATGCCTCGAACGGTTCTTCACCTTCTTCGCTGCGGATCGATCGAGCATTCACGAGCCGTCATAGCAGCCGCTTCTTTCGGCTCGACGCTCGGGTCCGCTTGCCACACTGCCAAACGCGGCTGTCAGGCGGTCGTGAATGTGAAAACGGCATTTCGGCCGTGCCACGCGAAAGGCTGAACGGCTTCGCCGCATCGTGACGGAAGTCGGGGGACGCGCACGCGTGACCATAACGCGACCCTCTGGCGCTTCGGTACCTTCCGCACGCTGGAGATAGCCCTTCTCGACAAGATCGTTTCCTCCCGGCGCTGTCTCGATTTCAACGAGATCTCATTATGTGCGGGTCGATGGTAAATCGACATTATTCCGACGATTGGATTAGGACTTTTCCGATTGCCGAGTTAATGGCCGCGCTCGAAAGTACGGTACGGATCGCAAGGCCAGAGCCGCTGGTTGCGGTTCGTCTTATTTCATGCACGTCGATTAATGCCATTTCAACTCCTAATGCCCAGTCGATCACGATGATTGTTTTCTTGGCTGCACGATCCTGTTGTAAACGTGCCGATTCGGAGCGAAACGGTCTTTAACTTTCTCGCACATTGGTTTTTTCGGCCATATTCAGCGCAGAGCGCGCCGCCGCGGCCGGATCCCATATGAGCCAGGCCCCTCTCGGCTTCTACGACGAGAGGGATCGGTCGTTATTGAGATAAGACCATTTTTATGAATGAAGGTAATTTTTCAAAAGCGGAGTGACGTCTATTTAACAATTTTTGCGTTAGCTGCTCATGAACCTCTGTTGTGGGTAATCGTGATTCGCGACGACTCGTCTATGACAATGGTTGACCATCTTCTGAATTCTGCCGTGCAATCATTCAGAGAAAATATCGAGTGAGACCGACCATGCGTCGACTGATGCGCGAATTGGAATACCGTTGTCTTCAACGGGAAGCGCGCAAACGAGCGATTATCTTCGACCGTTCTTCGCAGAGCAGCGGAGGCCATGCGCTTTGGGTCAAGGTGACTGCATGGGTCATGTCGGTCGTGATGTATCTCGGTCCTGCAGTATTGCTCGCTGACGAAGCGGCCCACGCCGCACCGATCGTCGACCCGCGAGCGCCGATCGCATTCCAGCCGTCCGTTACGCAGACCAGCGCGGGCGTGCCCGCGGTCAATATTCCGACTGCAAACGCGAACGGAATAAGCGTTGGCCAGTATCAGTCGTTCGACATAGATTCCCGCGGCTTGGTGCTCAACAACAGCACGATTGCCGGCACGCCGTTGCTCGGCGGCACGCTCGGCGCCAACCCGAACCTGAACGGTCGGCCAGCGACAACCATCATCAATCAGGTCACCTCCAGCAACATCGCGACGCTGAACGGGCCGCTCGAGGTGTTCGGGGCACCGGCGGCCGTCATCGTGAGCGCGCCGGGCGGCGTGTCGGTCAATGGAATGGCGCTCACCAACGTTCCGGGGCTGACGCTGACGACCGGGGTGCCGCAGTTCCTGACCGGCGTCGGAGGTAGTGCTACCGATTTCGCTCATGCCGGTGCAGTGGGCTACGACGTCCGCTCCGGGAACATTTCGATCAACGGACCGGCAGGGGTCAACGGCCCGGGTGCGGGTATCGAAGGCACGGTCGGCAATATCGATCTGATTGGTCAAAGCGTGACGTTGGCGGCTCCGTTGCGCGCGGATCAGCGTGTGAACGTGGTGACCGGCAATCAGCTCGTCACGCCCACAGCCAGCGATTCAAGCGGCGCGACGTACGGCACCGCGGCGAACGGTGTGGTCAACACGGCGGCTGCGATCGGCAAAGGCATCGCGGTGGATGCGAGCCAGTATGGCTCGGTCACGTCCGGGACCGTCTATATCGTCTCCACAGCGGCCGGTATGGGGGTGAACACGCAAGGCCCCATGTCGGCGACGGCGGGCAACGTGGTCGTCAACGCGAACGGCGACATTTCCGTCGGCAAGACCTTCGCGAACCAGAACGTCAACCTGACGAGCACGGGCACCACGACGATCACCGATACCGGTCTCGCGAACCGGAACTATACGGTCGCGGCAAACGGCGACATCAACGCAGCGGGCGCGGTGTCGGCCGGGCAGAACGTGTCGATGACGGCGGGCGGCAATCTGAATGCCGCATCGGTTGCGGCGAACGGCGCGGCCAGTCTCACGGCCGGTCAGTCGATGTCGATCGGATCGCTGTCTGCACATGACATTGCGCTGCAGACTGCGAGCGGCGACCTGACGGTGGGCGGCTTGAGCGCACCGGGTAGGGTGTCGGCCAAAGCCGGGCGGGATCTGACCGTCAGCGGCGCAGTGCAGGGCGGCAGCGCAGTTGCGCTCGCGGGTGCACGTAACGTGATCGTCAATGGGCAGGTCTCGAGCGTTGGTGCGACGACGATCGCCGCGCAAACCGGATCCGCGTCCGTCAATGGCAACGTGACCAGCGGCGCAGCGCTTAGCGTCGCTGCCGGTGGCAACACGAGCGTGCAAGGCACCGCCGCATCGATCGGAGATATGACACTAGCGGCCAACGGCGGTTTGCTGACGACGACCGGCAATGTGGCGTCGCTCGGCGCGCTGACCGCAACGGGCCAACAGGGCGTGAATCTTGGCGGTACCGTGTACAGCGGTGGCAACGCGTCCATCGGCTCGGGCGCAGGTAGCGTCACCGTCGGCGGCGCGGTGTCGACGCCCGGCGCGCTGAACATCAACGCCGGCCAGGATGCCACCGTCGCCGGTACGGTCCAGAGCGGCCAGACCGCGACCATCGCCGCGACGCGGGACGCAAACTTGAACGGCGGCCTGTCGGTCGACAACGCAGGCAACGCGAACGTGACGGCGGGGCGAGACATCAACGGCACCGGTGCAATCAGCGTCGCGAATGACACGACCCTCAATGCCGGCAACAACGTTGGCGTCTCCGGCGCGATTCAGACCGGCAACAGCTTGAACGTGAGCGCCGGCAAAAACCTGTCGGTTGGCGCGACCACCGCGGTCGGTAATAGCACGCTGAGCGCGACGAACGGCAGCGTGACGCTCGCGGGCAACGCCCTCGCGGGAGGAGTGACGACGATCACGGCCGGCACCGACATCAATACGCAGGGCAGTGTCGAGAGCCTTGGCGATCTGTCGGTCAGCGCTAAATCCGGCAATTTGAACGCGAGCAGCCCGGTATCGACAGCCGGCAACGCGAACCTGAACGCCGGCCAGAACCTCACCTTGAATGGCCCGACCACCGTCTCGAAGAATGCGAGCCTCACGGCGGCCAACATCACGACGCAGAACGTAGCCGTCGGCGGCAATCTGACGGCCGCGGCCACGAGCAACCTCGACACCTCGGCTGGCCAGCTCAACCAACCCTTCAGCGCAATCGCACCCGCCTTGTCGGTGGGCGGCAACGCGACGCTGTCGGGCGCGAACGTGACCACCGCGAATGCCGTAGTTGGTGGCACGACGCAGATCAGCGGCACGCAAAGCCTGACAACGGGCGGCACGGCGGCATTCAAGGGCGATGCGACGCTTTCCGGCGGCACGGTCTCGAACGTCGGTACGCAAATGGCGGCAGGCAACCTCAACGTGTCGGGCTCGATCGTTTCAAACACTGGCAGCCTGTCGTCGCTGCAGACCGCGACGATCAATGCGACGGACATCACGAACCGTGGAACCGTGTATGGGCCGACCGTGAACGTGACGGCCGGCAACAGCGTCACGAATGCCGGCGCGGTGATGGCGACGAACGCACTGAACTTGACGACCACGACGCTGAGCAATCGTGGCGGGACGATTTTCGCGGGCGATGTCCAGAACCCGAGTGCGGCGACGGGCGACGCGAATGTCACCGTGAACGGCGGTGCTGGCGCGTTCGACGGTACGTCGGGGAGCATCCTTGCGCATCGCAATGCCACGTTCACCGCGTCCAACCTGACGTTCGATCCGCTTGCCGCGACGAGCGGCACGATGCTGGCCGGGCAAACGCTGACGCTCAATCCGCTGTCGCTGACGAACACGGGGGCGTGGAATCTCGGTACGGCCAATGTCGCTGGCCAAACGCTGGTCATCAATTCGTCCAATATCAGCAACACGGGCTCGATCACGAGCGCGGGCGACATCTCGCTGAATGGATCGACGACCAACGCGGGTTCGATCACCGGCCGCAACGTTTCGGCGTCGGGCAGCTTGACGAACCAGAAAGGCGCGACGCTGCACGCGAACGTCGACGCGCAGCTCGACGGCGCGACGATCAACCAGGGCACCGTCGAAGCGGCGAACGACCTGCACTTGACGGGCACCAGTTACGACAATTCGAATGCCACGACCCAGGCCGGCCATGACGTGACGGCGAATCTGAGCGGGGCACTCGCCAATGTCGTCGGTAAGTTCACCGCCGGCAATGACATGACGATCCAGGCGGCGAGCGTCAACAACAACGCCGTGTCGCCGAACGCGGGCAGTGCCGGCAACAGCACGACGACGATCGTCTCGGATCCGGCGCTGCTGAATGCGATTTTGCTGGGCAGCGAAACGGTCTTTACGGTGCGCGACTACGGTGGCAGTGGCGGGACGCAGACCGTTGAAAGCTGGCCGGGTGCGCAAGGTCCGCTGTCCGACTTGAATCCGAACTATACGACCGGCACGATCACGCTGCTGACGGCAAAAGATTTCCAGAGCGATCCGCAGGGCGCGTACTCGTACTATCCGGATTCCGGAAACGTCTACGTCGTCGACAACGCGGCAGCGCACCAGGGTTCGGGCCTGCAGCAAGACACACCGATCGTGCTGAATCTGCCGACCATTTCGTTGACGGTGTCGGGCTCGCAAGCGGTGACGAACCCGAGCGTGATGGCCGCGGGTCATGACCTGAGCATTACCGCGAACAGCCTGGCGAACGAGAGCAGCACGATCACGGCCACCCACAACGTTGACCTGAACGTGCAGTCGCTGGACAACGGGCCGGCGCCGTCGACCGCACTGGGCAAATCGGTCGAGCAGGTGAACCAGCAGGAACTCGACACGCTGATCGCCCAGCTGAGAAAGCTTGGCGCAGTCACGATCCCGGGTTCCGGCTTGTTTTACCACACGTCCGACGGCATGGCGCTGGCACCGGACAACACCTTTTCGGTGAACAGCTCGGTCGTTGCGCCGAGCCGGGTCAGCACCGTCACGCAAGCGCCGCCTGCGCCGGGGACGATCGCCGCCGGCAACAACGTGACGGTGTCGGGTGGCAACCTGACCAACGGTGGGACGATCGCCGGGCAGGTCGACGTGATCGTCGACGCAGCGAGCTTCACGAACCAGGGGCGCAGTACGTCGACCCTCGTGACGAACGCCGGTTGTGCGGCAGGGGTCTCGGATGCCGACTGCAATCACGGCTTTTCGACCTTCAACCCGAATCCGTACACGAGCCAGGTCTACACGCCAGGCGCACCCAGCTACGCGACGGTATCGGCGGGGCGCGATCTCGTGATCGCGAGCAATACCACAAGCAACAACCTTGGCCAGTTGGTCGCCGGTCAGGACGTGACGATCGGCGGGGCCGGGACGACGGCGGCCAACGCCACGCAATCGTCGAGCGTCACGAATACGTCCGGCACGATCCAATCCGGCCGCGACCTGACGATCGTCACGAACGCGCTGACGAACACGATCGCCGACCCCGTCAAGGCGCACGAGAACTATGGCGCGCAGTCGACCTACGGCTGCTCGATGACCGGCGCGACGCCCGACTGCGAGGCGATGGTCGACAACCAGTCGGGGCCGCCCTCGATCATTAACGCAGGCCGCAATCTGGGTGTCACGGCCGGCTCGATGCTGAATACCGGCAGCGTCGTGACGGCTGGACAGGCCGCGACGATCAACCTGTCATCGGCCAATGCGTTGACGAACCAGGATCAGGTGCTCAACGCGTACTGGCATTCGCATTCGAACGAGGTGATCAACGGCTCGTACGTCTGGCACGACAACTACGGCTGTACGGATCTGGCGAGCTGTCAGCAGATGTGGGGGAGTGCGTGGACTGGCACGAACGAGCCGCTGAGTCCGCCGTCGCCGATCGGCACGATCTACGGGCTGATTCAGGCGCCGACACTCACGGTGCAATCGCAAGGCAACATCGTCAACAGCGGCAACGTCATCGGCAACACGATCGCGATGTCGGGCCTGCATCTGGTGAACGGCTACACGGGCAACGTGTATACGCCGCCGGGTGTTGCACCGACGCAGGTCGTATCGCTCGCGCCGCTAGGGGTGCCCGCCGTGGCGGCAACGGCGCAGGGTGTCGCGGGGCAGGCAGCGACCGCGGCCGCGCAGGCGTCGAACGTCGGCGGTCAGGTTTCGGCGCCGGTCCAGGGAGGAATTCAAGCTGCGAACGTCGGCAAACCCGGTTCGCCCGGCGGCGCATCGGTCCAGACCATCGCGGGGGCGTCGTCGCCGGTTGCGTATCTGATCAACAATCCGGCCGCGCAGGTGGTCGGCGGGATCGGGCCGTCGTATCTGATCAGCCAGCTGCCGAGCAACCTGCAACCGGGCAGCGTGCCCTTCTACTACAACCCGTTCGACGAGAACCAGGCCCTGCAGACGGCGGCGCTCCAGCGCCTGGGCAAGGCGAGTTTCATCGACGGGCTCGCGTACGACAACGCGTATCAGACGACGGTCGTCGATCAGGAAAAGTATGCGCTGTACGCGAACGCGGTCGACTATGCGAAGGCGCATGACCTGAAGCTTGGCGTGGCATTGTCGGCCGAGCAACTGGCGTCGCTCGACAAACCGATGCTCTGGTACGTCGAGCAGGCAGTGCCGCAGCCCGGATGTACGGCCACGGGCGGAGCAGTGTGCCCGACCGTCGATGCACTGATGCCGCAGGTGTATCTGCCGCAAGGCTATAACGCGGTGAATCCGGATGGGGTGATCAATGGCCACGACGTGACGCTGGCGTTCCACGACGCGAACCGTCCGGACGACATCACGAACACAGGGTCGATCACGGCGACCGGCACGCTGTCGACGCCGGGTGCACGCATCACGAACCTCGAGCGTTCGGTCGACATCGGTTCGTACTACGCGCAAGCCGGTGACGACGGATACACACGCACGACCGGCACCGTCCTGCAGCAGGGCGGTTTCATGAGCGCGGCGGACTTCGCGAACAACGCCGCGATGATCGACAACATCGGCGGCCAGATCCAGAAGATCGGTGCGAGTGGCTCGATCGATCAAGCGGGCACCGCGGCGGAACTCGCGCAGCTCAAGTCGCGACTCGGCGGCAATTTCCAGCAGAGCACGGTCAGTGATCACCTGAACAGCGAGTATCAATCGGACGGCCACAACGGTGGCGTCGCGATGGTATTCCAGGCAGCGATGGCGGTTGCGTTCTCGTACGTGCTCGGACCGATCGGCGGAGCGTTGGCGACGTCGATCATGCAGCAGGAGATCGCGAACGGGGGCGTGAATCTCGGTGCGCTCGCGAAGGCGGTGGGCACGGCATATCTCACACAGTTCGCCGATTCCGCGCTGAACCTGAACGGGTTCAGCAACCTTGGCAACGGGGCAGTTGCAGCAGACACGACGGTGACGCTGACGAACCTCGGCAATACGGCAGCGACGATCGCTGAACGTGCCGTGGTGAACGGCGCGATCACTACGGCGATCAATGGCGGTAGTTATGGAACCGCCATGTTGACGAGTGCAGTCAATGACGTAGCGGCGGTCGCCAACAATGCGATCGGACTGTCCTCGACGAGTTCCGACTCGCTCCTCGCGAAGGACACGCTCGGCTTTGTGCTGGCGCACGCAGTGGTTGGGTGTGCATCGGGGGCGGCGTTGGGGCAAGGCTGCGGCGGCGGAGCCATCGGTGCGGCTACGAGCGCGGTGCTTGGATCGATTCTGGTGGGCCAGGCCGGTGGCGTACAGAATCTGCGCCCCGATCAAATCGCAGCGATCGTCACCGCCACGACGTTGCTGGGCGGGCTCGCGGCGAACGCCGCTGGACAGAACGGCGTTGCCGGCGCCAACGCTGCAACAAGCGAGGCGATCAACAATGCGACGAATCCGGAAGATATTGCCCATGGCAAGGACCTGATCCCGCTCGGTGGCGATATTGGAACCGGGCTGGGTGGTCTCGGTGGCGGCGGCGGGATGCAAGCCGGTGAAGTCGCAGGAACTGCAGAAAAAGCAATCGCAGATGCGTTTGGCTCTTTGGAAAAGGGTATTGTCGACGCCGTTGAAGGGCAGGTTGCCTCTGTTGAACAACAGTTTGCAAGAATCCGAAACAGCATTGGCAACTCGACAAGCTCGACTATTTCCGCGAATAACGCGACAGGAAGAGCCGCCGAGATAGACGCTGCAAATTATGTCAAAGATCAACCTGGCGTCAGCGTTCAATCGCAAGTGAGCCTTTCGAGCGACACCACCCGTGCAGTTGCAGATATTGCAGTGAATGGCCCTCCAAATGGGGTTGTAAAATTGCCCCCGGGATTCATTGCCGAGGATATAAATGGCAATGCACTGGTGGATACGGGAGGAAATCCGATCACGTCGATTAAACTTAACCCGCAAGGGCAGGCCATTTTAGAAGTTAAGACGGGCAATGCTACTACGACATCGAATCAGGGCACGGTCTACCCATCTGTGCAATCTGGCACAGCAACTGGAACTGGGCCTGGTACGAATGCCGGCAGAGCCAATATGAGCGGATCACTACCGCCGACGCCCGTGGTTGTTTTGCGGCGCCGGTAATGGAATATGTTTAAGGAGTTGGATTGTGGCCACTTTTAAAGAGCAGATCAATGAAATTGGGTTGAGTGTGGCCAATGAATTCGACGGGTGGAGTTATTCATCTGGAAAATTCAAGAATAAATCTATTAAATTCGCTGAGCTGATTATTGATTTTGGCGTTAGCTTTGATCGCGGATTCGGTCATTTACAGCCATGTATTGCTGTAAATAATAAAAGAACGACTAAATTAATGAAGGATTTGTTGGGGTATTCCATCCACACGTCGTCGGTGGATTTTCAGAAAACCAATGCACTATTGAGCGGTGTGACGGGGTTGCCGGTGCCTCCTGTATTGATTTGCCAGGATAAGTCAAAATTTATTGAAATGATTGGCGAGTCAGGGGAATTCTCTAAGGATTCGATTTCTGGAATAAGCAAAAATTCGATCGACCTTATAGAAATTCCGTCAATTTTTCGTGGGATAGTGGAGGCTGGTATTGCATTTATAAACAGCCATTATGTCTTTCGTGGTGAGAGAGAGTTTCTCGAGAATTTGCCTGCAAAATACGAAACAAGAAATGAAATTATCTATGACGAATGGGAACGTCAAAAGGGGGTGTTGATGTGTATCGCCCGAATAATTCTTGGGGATTTCGATTTTGTTGAAAGGTATCGTAGCGACAATTTCAAGACAATATTCCCAAAGCGACTTGATGAAATAGATAAAATAATTTCTGTTCTTCCGGATATAAAGCGGCGATATAAAGAATCAGATTTTGTGATTTAAATTCAGGTCGCGAGAATTGGGCAATTTCGAGTGCGATCGACGATATATCGATCGAATTTACCGACAAGCTCACCGGCGACAAGTGCTGCAAGCGCAAAAGCAAACTAATTGTTCGAAGGGCGGATCATGAACGGAGCCGCCGCACAACATACATGCAAGGAGGATAGGGATGTCACGGCATCGGGAGCGATACCTATTGCCCGCAATACTTGTGGTTGCATGGTGCGGGTGTACGCCGGTTGCTGGCGCGGCCGGTATCGCTCCAGACGGCAGGACGGCGACGTCCGTGTCGAGTGGCGCAACTGGCCGCCAAACCGTCAACATCGCCGCCGCCATCGGCGGCGTCTCGACAAAAGGCATTTGAAAAATGAAAAGGATACATTTTTTTGCAACAAAAAATGATGTCTTGCTGATAACTGACTTCATAGAAAGCAAAGGTGATGTGAAATACATTATCTCGCATCATCACTTCTTTCAAGAATATGGGGCGGAAGCGCCTATTTTCAATTCGGCTAGAAATATTCCGGATTTGGGCGTGGCCGCCAAAAGCCAAACTGGCAGTTGCAAAGATTATATTTTAGTAGGGCGATCGGTGGCGGTCGAGTCAATGTCCCGATTCATTGGGGAAAATCTCCCGGAGGGCGGGAGGTGGTATGCCGCCTACGAATCGGGAAATTGCAACGAAGGCGTGGCTTTCAATGCTGGTGGTTTTTGGTCAGATGGCACACTGATCAACGGTCTAATACAAACCTGGTCGGATGATTCGGCTGCGCAAAAGATTATGAGGCAGGCCGCGTCCGCCTTTAAAAAATATTATCCTGCCAAGATCAATGTATTTTGGATCGGCCCAGAGGCATATGAGTTGCTGAAAAGCGGGCGGCGCCTGACCCAGAATGTGGCGGCTAGTCCGGAATTTGATTTGAAAATTACGAACGCTTGATTTGATTCATCGAACACCACCTCGCAATAAAGAAGTTAGCTACGCCGAGGGGAGGAACGTGGAAAAGACGACTATCCGGCGAACATTCGCGTTGGTCTGGGCTGCTGCGACGTGCTCAGCCTACGCGGCAGGGATCGTTCCCGACGGCGGCACTGCGACGTCTGTATTGACTGGCGCTGGTGGACGGCAGACGGTCAACATCGCCCCCACCATCGGTGGCGTCTCGAACAACACCTACTCATCCTTCAACGTCCCGAAAGCCGGTGCTGACCTGAACAACGTCGGCATCAACGCTCGCACGATCGTCAACCAGGTCACGAGCACGAACCCGTCGTTGATCCAGGGCAACATCAACGTCCTCGGCCCGCGCGCGAACGTGATCCTGGCGAATCCGAACGGTGTCACGGTCGACGGCGGCAGTTTCACGAATACTGGCCACGTCGTGCTCTCTACAGGGCAGGTCGGTTTCACCGACCTGACGCTCGCGCCCGGCGTCGTACAGCGCAACGTAGTGCTGACGACCGACCGCGGCGCGATCGCGATCGGTCCTGGCGGGCTGTCGGGCACGCTGGTCAACCTCGACCTGATCGCCAAGCAGTTGAGCATCAACGGCCCGGTAACGAACGATTTCACCAGTTCGACGAGCGGCATCCGCGCGCTCGTCGGCGACAGCACCTCAACGTACGACACGAGTTTCTCGCCGTCCGACAACGGCCACGACTGGCTGATCGGCACATCATCGCCGGGCGCCAAAAGCAACGCCGTCGCCGTCGATATCACCGCAGCGGGCGGCCTGACGGCCGGCCGCGTTCAGCTGATCGTCACCGACCAGGGCGCTGGCGTTCACAGCCTCGGCAAGATCTACGCGAACGCCGGCGACGTCGTGGTCGCGGCGAATGGCGACATCGCGATTGCCGACGGCTCCTTGAAGGCCGAGCGCGACGTCGCGCTGACGACACCCGGTACCGTATCGCTGCAGGGCGCGCAGTTGACCGCCGCGAACAATGCGAACCTCCAGGCCGGCAATATCGTGCTGTCCGACGACGCCACCGGCCCGACCACCGTCAGTGCCGGCAACACAGTCGAACTGACGAGCAGCGGCGCGATCACGAACACCGGCAGCCTGATTCAGGCCGGCGCGACAGCAAGCGACGGCACGACGACCGGTGGCGACGTGATCGTCAACGCAGCAGGCGACATCACGAATCGCTCCAGCGCGGACAACCTCGCGATCCTGTTCGCCGCGAACGGCCGGACCAGGCTGACGGCCGGCGGCAACATCATCAACGCCAACGCCCGCATCCTGTCGAATGACGCAGTGGATCTCACCGCGGCCGGCGACGTGCAGAACATCATCGACCATACCGGCGGCACGAACGGCGGCCAGCCCACCGCCTATTCCGATCGCGGCGGCAGCTTCCTGTTCTTCACGCATACGACGAGCGGCTTCAACGTCGATTACGGCACGATCGGCGACCCGAATCAGCTCGCCTATATCGCAGCCGTCCACGGCCCGGTGACGATCGCGAGCCGCAATTTCACGAATGCCGGCGGGATCGTTCAATCGAACGACGGCGACGTCAACCTCACCGCGCAGAACGCGTTCACCAACGCCGCCGTCTTCACGGGCAAGGCGAGCTATACGCGCAGCTGCTGGATCTTCTGCCACGCCGACGCATCGAGCGACGTCACACCGTACGGCGGCACGATCCAGGCCGGCGGCAACATCGGCATCAAGGCCGGCACGGTCGCCCGCAACGTCGGCGGGAACGTCTTCGCGAACGGCGACATCAAGGTCGATGCACCGCTCACCTACGCACAGGGCGTGACCGGCTATTCCGCGATCAACCAGCATCGCGGCTTCAAGGCATTCTTCGGCAGCACGTGGGCCCAGATCATCGCGATGGACATCGGCGGCGGCTTCGCCGCGAACGGCAGCGTGACGCTGACCGGCGACGGCGTGATCGACGGCGGCTCGTTCAGCGGCGCAAACGGCGTGACGGCCGCTGGCGGCATCACGACGCTACGTACTCCTGCACGCACGCCCGTCCAGATCGACCAGCATCTCGGCCTGACGACGTGGTGGTGGCGGTAACGGATCGACTATCGAACGAGAAATCGACTCGGGGTCGCTGTCGTCATGGCACGGCAGCGCGAACGCCTGGACACCCGCACGCACAATAACGATGAAACCACGCGCATTCCCTCGGCTGAAGCTGCCACTGTTGGTCGCGAGTGTCCTCGCGGCATGTCATGTACCGACGCACGCGCAGACGCCGCCTCCCGCCGCCCGTCCGGTGCAGGATCCGGCGCAACTGATCATCGAGCAGCAGCGCGAGCAGGCGCGCCAACGCCAGCTCGAACAGCCGCCGGCGTCCGTGACGATCGCGCCGACGCCGGAGACGACGCTCGACATCCCGGTGGATACACCGGTCGATGCGATCGTCGAAACGGGACCGACCTTCGCCGTCAAGCGGATCCTGCTCCAGGCGCCGGACGGTAAGCCCTTCGAGCCGCCTCGCGGGATCTCGGCCCAGCAACTCGCTGTGATTGTCGAGCCGTTCGCGGGCCGCGAGCTCGGCTCGCACCGCATCAACGTGCTGCTGAAGCGCATCACGGACGTCTTCGTCGCGAATGGCCTCGTGACGACGCGTGCACTGCTCGGGCCGCAGAACCTTGCCACCGGCACCCTCAGGATCACGATCCAGATCGGCACCATCGAGGCCTTCACGGTCAACGGCAAGCCGATTCACCGGCTGAAGGCGGGCGAAGCGTCGGCAGGCGGCGGCTGGTTCACGGACGCCGGTTACGACAACGCGTTTCCGGCGGCGTCGGGCGATCCGCTGCGCCTTGCGGATATCGATCAGGGCGTCGCGCAGATCAACCGTCTGCGCCGCAACCAGGCGACGGTGCAGATCCTGCCGGGCCGGAATCCCGGCGAATCGATCGTCGACATCGGCAACAAGCCGGGCGATCGCGTGTACTACACGCTGGGCGTCGACAACTACGGCAGCTCGGCGACCGGCGTCACGCGCTATCGCGCCGGCGTCGAGGCCGACAACCTGCTCGGCCTGCAGGAATCGCTCAGCGTGAACTTTCTCGACAGCCTGGACAGCAATGCGATCGTCGGTTCGTTCGCCGTGCCCTTCGGCCGTCACACGTTCAGCTATACGATCTCCGATTCGGAATACCAGCAGCTGATCGGCACGACCGCGCTCGAATACGGTCGCACGCTGTCGCACATCTTCGGCTGGAACTATCTGGTCAGCCGTAGCATGAGCGACATCACCAGCGTGGACGCCACGATGTCATGGCGCCGTACCGACCGCGAGATCAACGGCATCGATCTCGATCCTCAGCGCGTCGCGGTATTGCGGCTGGCCGGCAACTGGCTGCACAAGTTCGTGATCAACGATGCGCAGGGCAATCTGACGCTCGACGGCGGCGTGTCGCAGGGCCTGCCATGGTTCGGCGCGAACCACGATCCGCACGGCATCGCGCGCGACGAGGCGCACAGCCAGTTCACGAAGGTCGATGCGACGGCCGCGTTTACGCTGCCGCTGCCGAAGCTCGGTCCTGCGATGATCGCGTACCGGGGCGTGCTCGGCGGGCAGTACACGAACATGGCGCTGTTCGGGTCCGAGCAGCTGTATCTCGGCGGGATGGACACGGTGCGCGGCTTTCGCTCGGGCGAGATCGTGGGCGACCGCGGCTTCTATTCGCGCAACGAACTCGCATGGGTCAATGCGCCGGCATGGAACAATGGCCGAATCGAACCGTATGCGTTCGTCGACGCCGGCAAGGCGAGCCTGATCGCGGTTCCGGGATTCCCGACGCTCGCCGGCGCGGGCGCCGGGCTGCGCGCGCAATGGCAGTGGCACAAACAGATGCTTTCGGGCGAGTTGCTGGTCGGGCGTGCGCTCACGCAGCCGGCCGCTCTCGGACCGAAAGCCACCCTCGTACTGGCAACCTTGAATTGGACAATGTGATGAAGCTTCGTCAGTGGAAATCTCTTATCGCGGCCGCCGCGCTTGGTGCAGGCATCGTCGGTCACGCGCACGCTCAAGCGCCCGCCTCGCCGACGTCGACGGCCGGCACTGTGGCAACCGTCAACGGCACTGCGATCACGCAGGCGGAAGTCGATGCGGTATTGCGCGCATCGCGCCAGCCGGATACGCCGCAGGTACGCCAGGCG
Organism: Burkholderia sp. B10; assembly: GCF_004368385.1. NCBI lineage: Bacteria > Pseudomonadati > Pseudomonadota > Betaproteobacteria > Burkholderiales > Burkholderiaceae > Burkholderia > Burkholderia sp. B10. The sequence goes on from NZ_PQMX01000047.1 coordinate 40,707, forward strand.
ATCAAGAATCAGCTGATCGCGCGGGTGCTGATCCAGCAGGCTGCGGAGAAGGCGAACTACGGCAGCAAACCGGAAGTTCAGGCGGCGATGCAGGTCGCGAAGGCGAATGCGGAGACGCAGTTGTATCTGAGGGACAACGTGAAACCGGAGCCGGTCACGGATGCGCAGATCAAGGCGCGCTATGACGAGATCGTCGCGTCGCTCGGCAAGGATGAATACAAGCCGCGTCTGATCGTGGTGAAGGACGCGGCGACGGCCGCGACCGTGCTGAGCGAGCTGAAGGCCGGTAAGCCGTTCGATAGTCTCGCACGGCAATACAGCATCGCACCGAGCCGCGATGCCGGCGGCGAGCTGCCGTGGGTGAGCTTCAAGGCGCCGGCGACGGAGGGCAAGACATCCGGTTTGCCGGTCGCCGTCGCACAGGCGCTGGAAAAGCTGCCGGCAGGCGCGATGACGCCCGAGTCGATTCCGGTCGATGGTGCAAGAGTGATCGTGAAGCTCGACGCGAAGCGCCCGACGCAGGTGCCGTCGTTCAATGCGGCCAAGACGACGATCCAGCAGCAGTTGCAGGCGCTCGCGGTGGAGAAGGCGAGTGCGGCATTCGTGGGTAGCCTGCTGAAGAGCGCGACGATTCAGCAATAGGTTACAGATCCCTATGCCGGGAAAACGGTCCGGTTGTCGGTTCGAAGGGCGGTGATGCATCGAAGATGATGCGCGCCAGGGCGCCCTTCAAAAAATCGGAGCTGCGCTAGTTCGTCAGGCGGTGCGGCGTCGCGCGCCGGGCTGGTCTGATCGACGCGTGCGATCACGTCGATTGCCGGCGTTTCGAAGCATTCGGCGATGTCCTTCGTGAACGGTTCCACGCACCCAGAAAAAAGCCCGCCGAAGCGGGCAACCTCTCGATGAAGAGGACGAACTCCTGATCTGCGACCGCCACCGCGCACCGCGCACCGCGCACCGCGCACCGCGCCACCCTCACCCCTTCGTCGCCCCGAACGTCAGCCCCGCGACGAAGTGCTTCTGCATCGCGAAGAACATCGCGACCGACGGCAACGCCGCGAGGATCGACCCGGCCGACACGAGGTTCCACGACGTCGTCCATTGCCCCTTCAGCGCCGCGACGCCCGCCGTGATCGGCGCGGCCTCGTCGCCTTGCGTGAGGCACAGCGCCCAGAAGTAGTCGTTCCACACGAACGTGAACACCAGAATCGCGAGCGCAGCCAACGCTGGCCGGATCAACGGCAAAACGATCCGCCAGAACACCGTCCACTCGCCCGCGCCTTCGATGCGCGCTGCCTCGATCAGCTCGAACGGCAGCTGCTTGATGAAGTTGCGCAGAAACAGCGTGCAAAAGCCCGTCTGAAACGCGACGTGAAACAGGATCAGCGCCTCGACCGTATTGAACACCCCGAGCCGCAGCGACAGATCGCGCACCGGAATCATCAGCACCTGCACCGGCACGAAATTTCCCGCGACGAACGTGCCGAACAATGCGGTATTGCCGCGAAACCGATACGTCGCGAGCGCGAAGCCGGCCATCGCCGCGAGCGCGATCGAACCGAGCACCGACGGCACCGTGATCTGCACGCTGTTCCAGAAGTAATGCAGCATCGGCGACGTGGTCAGCGCATCGCGATAGTTCTCGATCATCGAGAAATGCCGCGGCCAGCCCCAGTAGTGGCCTTCGACCAGCTCCTCGGTCGAGCGCACCGACGTGACGAACACGGCGATCATCGGCAGCAGCCAGATCACGAGCGCGACGGGCAGCGACAGCTTGTACAGCCGGCGCGATACCGGCTTCCACTGGGCAACGGGTGTCGGAAACATGATGAGTGAACTCCCGAAAGTCACTGCTCGTTGCGCAGCATGCGGCGCAACTGGAACACGATGTAGACGAGCATGATCGCGAACAGCACGACCGCGATCGACGCGGAATAGCCGAGCCGGTAGTACTTGATCGCCTGGTCGTACATGTAATACGCGAGCACGGTCGAACTCTCGAACGGGCCGCCGCCCGTCATCACCGAGATCAGGTCGAAGCTGCGCAGCGCGCCGATCACCGTGACGACGATCGCCATGAACGTGGTCGGCCGCAACTGCGGCAGCACGACGTGCCACAGCAGCGCGAAGCCGCGCGCGCCTTCCATGCGCGCCGCTTCGATCTGCTCGGGGTTCACCGACGTGAGGCCGGTGAGGTACAGGATCATGCAGTACGCGGTCTGCGGCCACAGTGCGGCGAGCACGATGCCGAACGTCGCGTAGCGCGCATCGCCGAGCACCGGAATGCCGTGCCCGGCGATCAGCGCGAGCAGCCCGAAGGTCGGATCGTAGAACCACGAGAAGATCAGCCCGACGACCACGCCCGACAGCACGAACGGCGCGAAGAACAGCGACTTCACGAGCCGGATGCCGGCCACGGCCTGATTCAGGTACAGCGCCAGCGCGAGGCCGAGCGGCGGCGCGAGCATGAACATCGCGAGCCAGATCACGTTGTTGCGCAGCGCGGTGTAGAACGTCGGCGCGTGCAGCAGCTCGGCGTAGTTCGCGAGGCCGACGAAGGTGCGCTCGGTCATCCCGTCCCAGTTGCACAGGCTCAACCACAGCGTCGACAGGATCGGCCAGATCACATAGACGGCCACCATCGCGCAGGCCGGCGCGAGAAACAGCCAGGCGGCGCGCCGCTGCCGCCGCGCGGCAGGCGACGGGCGGCGCGCGGGCAGCGCGGCGCTCGGCCCGCGCGCCGGCGGCGCGGCGGCCGCGCCGGCAGGCGTTCGAACGGATCGGGACGTGATCGGACTGGACACGGCAAGCCTCCTGAAACAACGGATGCGGCGGCGCGGGGCCCCCGCACGGGTCGCGCGGTTACTTCTTGTAGATCCGCTTGCGGGTCTGCTCGAGTTGCGCGAGCACGCTGTCGAGCTGCGCGGGATTCGAGACGAACTGCTGCATCGCCTTCATCCCTTCGTCGGCCATTTCCTTCGTCATGTCGCGATCGTAGAACTGCGCGACGCCGCCCTTGGTGTCGGCGAGGATCCGGAAACCGATCCGCGAGATCGGATCGGCCGGCTCCGGCGACTTGCTGTTCGCCGACAGCGAGCCGAGCCCTTCCGCGAGCTTCGCGCCCATCTCCGGCGTCTCGACGAACGCGAGGAACGTATGCGCATCGGCCTTGTTCTTCGCCTTGGTCGGGATGTGCAGCGATTCGACCGGGCCGTCCTCGGCGGTCGGCACCTTCGGGTCGATGATGGGGAAGCGGTAATAGCCCATCTCCTGCTTCACGTTCGGCGGAAAGCCCGCCGCGATGAAGGTGCCCATCAGCATCATCGCGGCCTTGCCCTGGAACAGGAACGGCTGCGCGCCGTCGAGATCGTAGGACAGCGCGTTGTCGATGAAGTAGCCCGCGTCGATCAGCGACTTCCACGTCGTGTAGACCTTCTTCACGCGCGCGTCGGTGTACGGCACGTCGCCGGCCATCAGCTGCTGGTGGAACGCGTTGCCGTTCAGGCGCAGGTCCAGATAGTCGAACCAGCCGGCGAGCGTCCATGCGTCGCGGCCGCCCACCGCGATCGGCGTGATGCCGGCCGCCTTCAGCTTCTTGCACGCATCGAGAAACTGGTCCCAGGTCTTCGGCTCGTCGGCGATGCCGACCTTGCCGAACAGGTCCTTGCGATAAAAGAGGCCCCACGAGTAGTAGACGGTCGGCGCCGCGTACTGCTTGCCGTTGTACGACGATGCGCTGCGCGTCGACGCGTACATCGCATCCCAGCCGTTCTTCTTCCAGTCGCCGCTCAGGTCCTCGAACAGCCCGCGCCGCGCGTAGTACGCCATCCGTTCGCCTGCGTGCCAATTGACGACGTCGGGCGCGACGGTGGTGAGCCATGCGGGAAGCTGCACCTTGTACGCTTCCTCGTCGACGTAGGTGGGCTTCACGTCGATGTCCGGATGCGCCTTGTGGAACGCGTCGATGGTCGACTGCCAGACCGCGCGCTGGCTCGCGCCCTTGAACGCGATGTTGATCGTCAGCGTGCCGGCGTCGGCGGGCGCCGCGGCGCCGAGCGAGGCGAACGCGATGGCGGCGGCGCTCGCCAGCCGGGCGGCAACGCGAAGGGGGCGATGTGTCATGTCTGTCTCCATTCCTGTATGTCGTTGTGCGTGACCGGCGCGTGCGCCGGGGGCGATGCTACGGACGGCTTCGATACACGGCGACGCCTTGCGGCTCGACCTGCGCGGCGCCGACCACGAACGCGGACGGCGCCACCGCATCGATCGTGTGCGGTGTGCTGCCGTAGTTGAACACGTAGGTCAGGCCGCCGCGCCGGCTCACGCGCACGTCGTCGCCAAGCGGCGTCGGCGTGAGGCCCGCTTCGGCCGCGACGTCGGCGAACCCGCGCAACGCGGTCGCATCGTCGAACAGCGCGGCCCAATAGTGAAACGCGCCGTGCGACACCCACGCGGGATGGCCGTCGGCGAAGCGCGCGTGCACGACGCTGCGCGCCTCGTCGTGCAGCTCGACGAGGTCGCGCCAGTGGCGCGCGTCGCCGCTCAGCGGCGAGCCGTCGCGCAGCGCGCCGTCGATGCGCTCGGTCACGTTCGGGCGCAGCGATTCGACGCGCCACACGCGCAACGGCAGGAGCGACGCGAGCGGGCCGGGCGGCAGCGCCGGCGGAATCTGCAGGTCGACGGTCTTCGATCCGGTGCGCGGGCCGAACACGGCATGCGCGCCCGAGGCGGCGAGCCGCGCCGCGAAGTCGTCCGGCACGACGGGCAGCGGCGGCACGACGACGAGCCGGTAGCCGTCGAGCGGCGCGTGCGCCGAGACGATGTCGACGTCGAGGCCGAGCGCGCGCAGCGCCGAGTAATACTCGAACGCGAAGCGCGGGTAGTGGAAATCGGCGCCCTGCGGCTGGACTTCGAGCAGCCACTTCGCTTCGTAGTCGAACACGAGCGCGACGGGGGCGCGCACCGCGCCGTCGGCATCGGCGTCGAGCACGGCGGCGATTTCGCCCGCGACCCGCTGCGCTTCGCGGCCGCCTTCGTCGAGCCGATCGTCGGGCGTGTGCAGGCCCGCGTGCATCTGCTCCTGCGCGAACGGCGCCTGCCGCCAGCGGAAATACGACACGCAGCCGGCGCCGTGCGCGAACGCTTCCCAGCTCCAGAGACGCACCATCCCCGGCAGCGGCGCCGGGTTCCAGTGCGCCCAGTTCACCGGGCCCGGCTGCTGCTCCATCACCCAGAACGGCTGCTTCGACATGCCGCGATACAGGTCGTGATTGAACGACGCGAAGTCCGGGTGGCCGGTGCGCAGCCAGCGCGCCTTCACGTCGGGCGCGAACCACAGCTCCTCCAGCGCGCCGAGCGGATAGCTGTCCCAGGTCGCGACGTCGAGGTCGCGCGCGACCGCATAGTGGTCGAACTCGGTGAACAGCTGCATGAAGTTGTGCGCGACGGGGCGGCCCGGCGAATGCGCGCGGATCACGTCGACCTGCATCCGGTGATAGCGCGCCAGCTCGTCGGACGCGAAGCGGCGGTAGTCGAGGCGATGCGACGGATGCGCTTCGGTCACGGTGCCCACCGGCGCATCGACCTCGTCGAAATGCCGGTACTCCATGCTCCAGAACACGGTGCCCCACGCGCGGTTCAGAGCGTCGATCGTGCCGTAGCGCGCCTTCAGCCAGGCGCGAAAACGCAGGAGCGCGGCCGGCGAGTAGCTGACGACGGTCTGGTGGCAGCCGAGCTCGTTGTCGGTCTGCCAGTAGCGCACGGCCGGATGGCGGCCGTAGCGTTCGGCCACCGCGGTGCAGATGCGGCGCGACGCTTCCAGATAGGTCGGCGACGAGAAGTCGTAATGGCGGCGCGAGCCGAACTTGCGCGGCAGGCCGTCGGCGCCGATAGCGAGGATGTCGGGATGACGATCGACGAGCCATTTCGGCGGCGTCGCCGTCGGCGTGCACATCACGATCTCGAGGCCGGCCGCGCCGAGCACGTCGATCGCGCGGTCGAGCCAGCCCCACGCGTATTCTCCCGGCGACGGCTCGATGCGGCTCCATGCGAACTCGCCGATCCGCACCTGCGCGATGCCGAGCGCCTTCATGCGGCGGGCGTCGTCGGCCCACATCGATTCCGGCCAGTGTTCCGGGTAGTAACAGACTCCGAGGCGCATGCCCGATCCTTATGCGTAATGGTGGACGGGAAGGTCGGCGCACGCGGGCACCGCGCGGCCGTCTTCATTGAACAGATGACACGCGGCCGCCGCTGCATGCACGTGCACGCGCTCGCCGGCGTGCACGGCCGCGTCGCCGGGCACTTTCGCGATCAGCGGCGTGCCGCCGGGCTGATCGAGATGCACGTAGGTCTGCTCGCCGAGACGCTCGACCAGCGCGACGTCGCGCGCGAGCGTCGTCGCGTCGGGCGCGGCGCCGAGCGTCAGATGTTCGGGGCGGATGCCGAGCGTGACGGCTGCGCCCGGTGCGAGCGCGGAGCCGTCGCGCGGCAGCGTGAACGATTCGCCGGACGCCACGAGCGTGACGGTCGTGCGCCGCGCGTCGCAGGCGACGACGACGGCCGGCAGGAAGTTCATCCGCGGCGAGCCGATGAAGCCGGCGACGAAGCGGCTGGCCGGATGGTGATAGAGGTCGAGCGGCGCGCCGACCTGCGCGATGCTGCCGTGCCGCGCGGTGTCGGCGCCCGTGTGCAGCAGCACGATCTTGTCGGCGAGCGTCATCGCCTCGGTCTGGTCGTGCGTCACGTAGACGACGCTCGCGCGCTCGAACTGCCGATGCAGCTTCGCGATCTCGATGCGCGTCTGGCCGCGCAATGCCGCGTCGAGGTTCGACAGCGGTTCGTCGAACAGGAACACGCCGGGCTCGCGCACGATCGCGCGGCCGATCGCGACGCGCTGCCGCTGTCCGCCGGACAGCGCCTTCGGCTTGCGCTCGAGCAGCGTGTCGAGCTGCAGGATCCGCGCGGCGTCGCGCACCTTGCGGTCGATCTCGGCCTTCGGCACGCGCGCGAGCTTCAGGCCGAACGCCATGTTCTCGTAGACGGTCATGTGCGGAAACAGCGCGTAGCTCTGGAACACCATCGCGACGCCGCGCTCGGCGGCCGGCACGTCGTTGACGCGGCGGCCGTCGATCGACAGCTCGCCGTCGCTCAGATCCTCGAGGCCCGCGATCATCCGCAGCAACGTCGACTTGCCGCAGCCCGACGGGCCCAGGAACACGCAGAACTCGTGCGCGCCGATGTCCAGATCGACGTCGCGTATGACCGGCGCGTGCTCGCCATAAGCCTTCTGCACGCGACGCATCGAGATGCTCGCCATTGTCTCCGCTCCATGTTTTAATGCGCTTCGATCGATGCTTAAGCGCTTAATCATCGCGATCAAAAAAATAGGCGATTGCGATCGCGGCCGAGTCGCGCTCGTCGGTCGAGCGGCAGGGTGTGCGGCGATAGTGCGCTGCTTCGGGTAGCGAAGCAAATACTGGATTCACCTCTCATATAGTGGGCAAATCATGGCGACACTCGACGAAGTGGCGCGTCGCGCCGGCGTGACGGCCGCGACGGTGTCGAACGTGCTGCGCGATCGCGGGCGGGTCGGCGAAGCGACGCGCGCGCGGGTGCTCGAGGCCGTGCAGGCGCTCGGCTACCGGCCGCATCTGGCGGCGCGCGCGCTCGCGGAAGGGCGCGCGCCGACGGTCGCGCTGATGGTGTCGAGCATCGCGAACCCGTTCTATCCGGAGTTCGCGCTGGCGGTCGAGCGCGCGGTGCGGCGCAACGGGCAGTTCCTGATCGTCTGCAACACGAATGAAGATCCGTTGCAGGGGCGCGCGTATCTCGACCAGATCGCCGGCACGATTTCGGAGGGCATTCTGGTGACGAACGCGAACCTGCATCTGCCCGACCTCGCCGACGTCGCGCGCCGCGGCGTGCCGGTCGTGCTGTGTCTGTGGGAGCGGCCCGATGCGCCGCCCGACGGGTTGCCGTGCGTGGCGGTGGATTTCCGCGAGGCGGGGCGGATCGCGACGCGGCATCTGGTCGAGCTCGGGCATCGGGCGATCGGCGTGATCGTCGGCGGCTCGGCGAGCGGCGTGCAGGCGGCGCGCTACGACGGTTTCGTCGACGTGATGCGCGAAGCGGGGCTCGACGCGTCGATCGTCGCGGCCGAGCCCGATTCGATCGAAGGCGGCGTGCGCGCGGCCGGCCGGCTGCTCGATGCGCATCCCGAGTTGACCGCGCTGGTCGCGACCAACGATCTGCCGGCGATCGGCGCGCTGCACGCGGCGGCCGATCGCGGCAGGCGCGTGCCCGACGATCTGTCGATCGTCGGCATCACCGACATTCACCTCGCGCGCGACACGCGGCCGACGCTGACGACGGTCGCGATTCCGACCGCCGAGGCGGCGGCGCTCGCGGTCGAGTTGCTCAATACGCTGCGCGAGGCGGGCGGCCGGATCGACGACGGGTCGCGCGTGCGGATCGCGTCGACGCCGCGGTTGGTCGTGCGCGGGACGACCAGTGCGGTGCCGGGGATGTGGGGGGATGGGTAGTGGTGGTGGA
>NZ_PQMX01000048.1:0-48487 GCF_004368385.1 Burkholderia sp. B10
GCAGTTCAGGCAGCGGCCCGCGGGCCGCTGCCTGACGCGCTACAGTTTGCCTTTTCTTCTTCATTGGCATATCCATGACTTTTACACCTCATGATATGCCCCGCCCACGAAATCACGGATAGGTCCCGCTACCCAGAAATCCGATAGCCGTTGAGCGCGGGTGATATAGGCAAACACCGACCGCAAGCGCTATCCGGCCGGCGCTCGATCAGCGCGCTTTATTCAATCTGCTCTCGCGTCGGATCGCCTGCGGAGGGTGGCCATGCAGTTTGATGAAGGCCCTCCGCATTCTTTCCGGATCAGTGAACCCTACCGCCAGAGCAATTTGTTCGATCGGTTCGCTGCCCTCCTGCAGGCGCAGCCTCGCAGCTTCGACCCGCAAACGTTCGACGGCCTTGGCAGGCGTTTCACCCGTTTCCCGGCGAAATGCTCGTCCGAACTGTCGCAGGCTTAATCTCGCTGCATCGGCGAGTCGTTCCACAGGTAACGCTTCAGCCAGATGTTCCCGGGCAAAGTTCAGGGCGATGCGGATACGATCCGATTCCGGCTCCATTTGCGACATGGCGGAAAACTGGGACTGCCCGCCTGGTCGACGATACGGGACGACCAAAAGCCTGGAGACAGCGCGCGCAACATTCGAACCCAGATCTCTATCGATCATGCCGAGCGCCAGATCTATTCCGGAGGCGATTCCCGCCGACGTCCAAATACGGCCGTCCACGACATAGATGCTATTGCCCTCGACCCTGGTGCGGGGGAAGCGCGACTGCAATAGAGCAGCGTATCGCCAGTGTGTCGTTGCTTTCAATCCGTCCAGCAAGCCGGTTTCCGCCAGCAGAAACGCTCCTGTGCACACGCTTGCCACTCGCGAGGCCCGGGCGGCCAATTTCGTGGCAGCTGCGATGTTCTCCGGTGTCTGCATCGGATCTAAATCGCCGCCCACGAAAACGACGGTATCGAATGTGCGCTTTCCGATCGGCTTTGTCTCGATCGCAATGCCCGTATTACCGGGAACCGGACCTCCAGACTGCGAGACGACATGGAGATCGTACGGAGTATGGCCAGCGGCTGTGGCTACTTGATTAAAGGCGGAAAGTGGGCCACCGAGATCGAGAGCATCATGGCCGCGGCAAACGAAAAATCCAATTCGATGCATGACGAAGTCGGTGGTCGAAGATTCAAGGGAGGGCTTAGTTTATAGAAAACCCTCGAATCGCGTCGTGCGGTTCGTCGTGGGGAAGAGGCGTCGTTTGTGCTCTCGTCGGACGGCCTGTGGCGGGTGGTAGTCAGGGCTTGGGGGGCGGCTTTGGTGTTGGGGACGTTGTCCGAGCAGCAACTGCGTCGCCGTAAGGTTCTTCGTTGGCCGGTAGGTCAGTGAAGCCGTTGTGCGGCGTATCGTGTGGTTCCGTATGCGGCGTCGTCAAGGCCGGTTGATGCAACCCAGCGATGTACCGGCCGGACGTATTGCCGCGTTGATAGATGAAGTGACATATGCAACGAGCTCCGGAACAGAAAATCCCGCGGCCATCAAACCTCGCGCTCCGATTCACGCTTCGAGGTTCTCGCGGGTCTGTTCTGTGGTCTCCAGTTGCACTGGCCGCTTGGCTTTCTGCTGCATGATGTCGCTCTGGATGCCACGTGGTTTCCCTCGCGGACATCCTGAACCAGCAACCACGTAAGATCACCCGCTCCGAGACTGCTACCAATCGCGAGATTGAACGGCGCGAGTCCGCGAGGGTTCGACGCCATCTGCAGTCCGGTCCGGCTCGCGCCCATTTTGCAGAGCTTTAGCGGCGGCTTCTGCCCCGGTGAGCTTGCCCTTGTTCCGTGGCACGCGGGCTCTAATGGCGACATTTACTGATTTTGTAACAATTCCCTCTCAACCGGACGTAAATTCAGTGTGCTCCTTTTTTGACGGACGCAATCCGATACGGAATGGACCATCTGTGATGCCCAAACCAACGGTCGGTTTAGAGGTGAAGCGGTACTTTGTGCTCACGGCTCTCGGCTCACGGCGGACGCCGTTGATGACGCTCTGTGCATCGGTTTGCTGGTCAGCCGCTATATCGAAAAAATTCACTTGGTTGCTTTCTCAGATACTCAAGTTTTTTCTTTATTGTCCGTAAACGCGAAATGTAATAAAAAGCAGTCGGCCGTTCTTCGGATTCGAGCACGGGCGACGACATCGCCGAAATAAGAGCCCACAGGCATCGAGCGGAAGAGCGCAATGCAGGCATTCCATTTCACTGTTGCCTATAACCATCGCCACGGATATGCACGAAAAGAACATTGAAACACTTCGGGAAGAGGCTACGCGTTTGCTCCAGTACGGCGGCGAGCTGCTGGAGGCAATGGAACGGAACCGAGGCATTGTCGTGGAGCCGAAGCGCGACGAGCCGCAAATCTTCGACCTCGAATCGACGCGCGTTCGCATCGATGAAATGCACAGCGAGCAAGGCAAGGTGGAACAGCTCGAAATGGTGCTTGCCGTAGTCGGCACTATGAAGGCCGGCAAGTCCACGACGATTAATGCAATAGTTGGCGCGGAAGTGCTGCCCAACCGCAATCGCCCGATGACCGCGCTGCCCACGCTGATCCGCCACACGCCCGGCCAAGCCGTGCCGGTCCTGCGGCTCAACCATACGGGGCCGATCAACACGTTGATGCACACGCTTGCCGAAGCGGCTGCGCATTCCGACTATCGCGAGGCCATCCGAGGGCTGCAGGATGACAAGGACATGACGGCCCTGCTGCAATTCGTGAAGACCGGCGACGAGTTCCAGCAGTGTTACGAAGGCGCTGACGAGATATTCCGCTTTCTTAAAAGCTTGAACGATCTCGTGCGTCTTGCCGGCGAATTCGGCATCGACTTTCCGTTCGGCAGCTACAGCCGCATCGAAGCGATTCCCGTGATTGAGGTGGAGTTCGGCCACTTGCGCGGCAAGGCAGACTTCCAGGGGCGTCTCGCGTTGCTCGATACGCCGGGACCGAACGAGGCGGGTCAAACTCATCTGCGCAAGATGCTGCGCGAGCAGTTGCGCAATGCATCGGCGATTCTTGCGGTGCTCGACTTCACGCAGCTCAAGTCCGACGCTGACGCCGAACTGCGCAAGGAACTGGTGGATATCGATGGCGCGCGCACATATGCGCTCGTGAACAAGTTCGACCAGCGCGACCGCAACGGCGATACCGAGGACGACGTCCGTGCGCTCGTGGCCGGCAAGCTACTGCCCGAGTTGGTGCGGTTGGATGACGTGTTCCCGGTTTCCTCGAAGCGGGGCTATCTGGCGAACCGCGCGCGAACCGAACTGGTCGCCAAGGGCCGCTTGCCGGACCATAAGAAGGAGGGCTGGGTCGAGGACTTCGCCACCGAGGCAATGGGCAGCAGTTGGGACGAAGACGACTTGGCGGATTCCGAAAAGGTTGAGAGCGCCGCTGAAAAGCTCTGGAAGAAGTCGAATTTCCAAACCTTGCTCACGGACGTGATTGAATACGCGCACGCGCGCGCGGCTGCGCTGGCGATCGACTCGGCCTCGCAGAAGCTGATCAAGCTAACTGGCGACGTCTCGAACTTCCTCGACATTCGGAAGACCGGCCTTGCGCAGGACGCGGAGAAGTTGCACGCGCAGATCAACGCCATCGTCGAGGACATCGAAAAGATCGGGAAGCTCGAACAGAACGCACAAAAGGCGACGGATGATGCACTGGCCAATATGGCTGGCACGGTCGACGAGCGATTCATCATGAGCGAGAAGGACGTCGGAGCAGTTATCGAAAAGTACTTCCAGGAAGGCAAGATGGCCGAGCGCGAGGAGGCCGAAGCACGCGGGCCGCGTGCGCGGCGGGCACGTAACAGGCTGATGCAGCCCGCCCGTGCGCCGGAGGAGGCGAAGCCGGCCACACGCAACTGGTTCAGGGCAATGTTGGGGTTTGAGTCCGATCGCGGTGGGAATACTGACTTCAATCCAGACAAGGAGACGATCCAGTTCGACGACGCGAGCAAGGCGCAGGAGTTGATGGAGACCATCCGCGCGCGCGTGGAAGAAGTCATGGCGCATGCTGAACAAGACATGCAGGACGATCTGATGCAACTAATCGAGGATTTCAAGAAGCGCTTTTCCGACCACGTCGAGGCACCGGCTCATATGATTATCGGTGACATCAACAAGCGCCTCGGCGACGACGGTTTCGTGGTGAAGCTGGAAATTCCGATGATCGCGCTCGACACCATCGAGTTTTCGAGCGGAGAGATGCTGGCCGACGCTATCCAGCACAAGACGCGCCGAGTTACGCGCCAGCGGCGTTCGTCCGGCGCGTGGGGCACCGTCTGCAGCTGGTTCAACACGAGCGATTGGGGTTGGGAAGACTATAGCGTTTCGGTCGAATACGCGGAGATCAGCCTCAAAACAGTGAAGGGTATGGTCGGCGAGCGTATCAAGGACAGCTTCAATGGTCTCGCGGCGCGTATCCACGAATCGGTCAAGGAGCCGGTTACCATGGCCACTGACAAATTCTTCGCTGCGTTCAAGGACGAAGTCCAGAAGATTCGTGGCACTCTGATGCAGAGCGAGCGCGATCAGCAGCGCAGCAAGGCGGAGAAGGACCGATTGATCGAAGATCTGGTCCTGTTGATGCGGAACGTGCCAGCCGCACGCGAGGACAGCGAGGAGCTGTATCGCGAAACGCAGCACTGGCTGTCGGATGCTCTGGAAGAGCAGGCATGAGCGAAGCGCCCATCAGTGCGGAGTCGGCGGTCTGCAAGACGCTGACCTGTCTGCCCGAGAAGTTGGTGGTCGACTTCGCCAATTGCGTGGCGGAGTCCAAGGGGCGACTGGCCGGTCAGTTCAGCCGCAACGGATTCTTTTCTCGCTGCTGGGAGGGATTCACGGGCCGCAGCGCCGAGCGCCAAGGTGCCCTGAACCAGAATTTCGCCGAAGGTCTCGAGGTGACACTGCAATGGTTGACGGAGCTTACCGAATCTGTCACCCAGAGCAATCTTGCGGTCGGCCTCGTGCATGACACGGTCAACCGCATGATGCTCGACGTCGCGGATGTGGCGGACTTCTCGATGAGTGTCAAGAACGAACTGCTGGCGAGTACGTTGCGCCTGGAAAAGCGGCTTGACGCGCTGGCTGACGATCTGGCGCGCGTGGACTTCATTCAGCGCGTGCAGTTGAATCTGGACCAGGTGTTCAACCGCTGGCGTGCCGGCCGTTTCGCTGGCCTTTCGCCGGCGGGCCGAGCCTATGCGGCGCTCGAATGCCTGTGGTGGGGCGCGTTCGGCGACTATTGCCGCTATCAGGAGGGACCGCAGCGCCATGCATTCGTCGAGGACGCGATGAACCGCGTGACGGCGCAACTCGCTGACGACGCGCGATGTGCGACGAGCGAGCGGATCGATACGTCGTGGTGGCTCGCGGCGGGCAGCACTGCAGAGCAGCGGGACGGCGCGGCGGCACTCTCGTATCTCGGCGCTACGCTGAACCCGGCGCGCGCTCCGGTCGCATTCTCCGTCTCGCAGACTCCCACCCGCCTGCCGCTCGAAATGCCATTGCGTGCCACGCCGCGGCGCATCGGCGAGGCCTTGGTGCGTGAACTTTTCGGAGGGGCTATACGTGGATGAACTGAAGGTAGGTCTGGTGCTCTCGGGCGGGGGCGCGAAGGGTGCCTATCAGGTCGGTGTCATGCGTGCGCTAGCGGAGGTCGGCGCGCAGATCGACATGGTTGCGGGCGCGAGCATCGGCGCGCTCAATGGTGCGATCGTGGCGTCGGCTGTCACTCCGCAGAAGGCGCATGCGCACCTCGCCCTGCTTTGGGACCGGCTCGCGCAGACATCGCCGGTGGAGTTTCAGGCTTTTGGCTACCTCACGCTCCTGTCCTCTGCTGGTGCCGTGCTGGCGCCCACCCGCGCGCTTGGTCGTGTACTCAAGGCGGCTCGCGTTGCCGCCGCAATGCTGGACGTCACTCTGCCGAAGTCGCTCGACATGCTGGCAAATGGCCTTGCGAGCGACAAGCCGCTCAAGGCGTTGATGGACGAGTATCTCGATCCGGCAGCGCTGAACGCCGGCTTGCCACTGTACGTTTCGCTGTTCCGCTCGCAGACCCCCTTCGACGACCTGCTTCGCATCGCCGCCGCAGAAGTAGGGATCGAGGACACGCCAGCATCAACCTACGTGCACGTGCAAGGCTTGCCGGAGGCGGAGCAGAAGGCCGCATTGCTCGCCTCCGCCGCGATTCCGGCGATCTACGCGGCGAAAACGGTCAACGGTGAGCGCTATTCCGATGGTGGCATCGGCGGTTGGCGCAAGATGCAGGGCAACACGCCTGCAGGGGCGCTGCTCGACGCGGGCTGCAACATGCTGATCGTCTCGCATCTGTCCGACGACTCGCCGTGGTCGCGCCGCGAGTTGCCGCAAGCGACCGTACTGGAAATTCGTCCGCAGCGCGCGATATCGCGTGACCCGAGCCTGCTCGATCATCGCGATCTGCTCGGCTTCGATCCGAAGCGGATTCCGTCTTGGGTCGAACAGGGTTACGAGGACACACTCGCGTGCGCCGAACGCGTTATGCGGGCCGGCGAAGCCCGGCGCATGCTGCGCGAGTCGGAGAGGATATTGGAGGCGAAACGGACCCAACACATTGGAAATGAGGCGCGCCTTGCCGATTCGATGGCGCGCTTGCGCCGCTACTGAAAGGTTAGCGGCGAAGTGCTCACCAGAAAACCTATAAGCGCGCTGTGCAACTTGCTAGAGAAGTGATTCTTGACCCTGATCCGAGAAATAGTCCGGTTCAAAAGTGGAGCATGGATTTTGTTGTAGATATAGCGTTCGATGGGCGACGCCTTCGCGCTCCGACCATCGTCGACAACTGCACACGGGAACGCCTGGCCATCGAGGTCCGACGAAGTCTGAAGTGCAGCATGTGGTCGAAGTGTTGGCGCGTATTACTGCCACGCGCGGGTACCCTGCCACCACCAAAGTTGACAATGGCAACGAGTTCATCTCAAAGGTGGTGGACTGGTGTGCGTATGAACCTGGCATTGAACTGGATTTCAGGCTGCCGGGCACGCCAACTGAAAACGTCAAGGTCGAAAGCTTCAACGGGCGCTTCCGTCAGGAAGGTCTGAATGCGCATCGGCTCTTGTCATTGGCGGGCGCGCAGCAAAATAAGTGATTGGCGCACGTACTATAACGAGGCTCATCCCCACTCGCATTGCCGTGGATGACATCCACCGAATTCGGCCGTCTGGAAAGGAAATCCGACTCGCCTGACAACTCAACCACGCTGAAAATATCCGCTTCCGGTCGTGACTAATTCTGATTCAGGGTCATTAAAAGTCAATATCGCTATACCAGCTGAAGACATGTACGTCACTCAATGCGAGCACGCCGGCTCGGCGTTGCAGCTTCGTTTTGTACATGACTTTCATCCGACGTCTCCGCGCAACGAGCAAGTCCTGCAGATATCCCTTGAAGGGCTGCGCAATGTCTCGACTTGCGTCGAGTTTTTTCGCGACCGCCAGTACACCAAGCCGATTTACCTTGAGCTTGATGAGAAGACACTTACCGCTACGGCTGACGCGGGCGCTTTGCTTTCGATGAATGCGACTGCGCTCACGGTGAGCTACGACAGACTGAACCAGGATGAGCTGCGTAAGGAGTTGGATTTGGTCTACGAATGGTATCTCGGTGCCGATCGCAGCTGCGCGAATGCATACAAACGCATCAACGCGATACGCAGCCTGACGGCGGAGTCGATACGGCGAATCGAATCGAAGTCATCTGGCCATGCTCGCGGTGGAACGGCTTCAGTGTTGTATGGGCAGCAACTTCATTTGCTCAACAGGATCTTGCAGTTGCTTGACGAATAGTACTGGGTCCCGCGAACGTGGTGGCCGACCGGTCGTGGCGGCTCCGATTCAATCGATCCAACGCTATCTATCCACCTCACCCCTCACCCCACCGCAAGCTCCACAGCCGCGAGCGTCCGCCGCCGAATCCAGCCGCTCGCGAGCCGGATCGCGAGCCAGTACGGCACGAACAGCGCGCGCGTGCGCTTGCTCGGGCAATGAACGAAGGTTTCCGTGCGCAAGAACCGCGCGCCGCTCGGCAGCCCGACGACCTCGAACCTGAGCACCAGCTTCGCGTCGTGGGGATCGGCGTGCCGCACGAACGCCGCGGCGTCGTCGATTGGCCGGACGTCGGGCGTCGGACGCCAGAAGCGGCCGACGAGGCCAAGCGACAGCGACGTATCGTCGCGATGCAGCAGCGTGAACGTATCGAAGCCGAAGCGTTCACGCGCAGCGCCGCCGCTGCGGCGGCCCACCAAACGAGCGACGGCCGCCGGCGCTTCGCGCACGGCGAGCAGCGCATCGATCACCGGATCGGCGCGCATGTCGAGCGCGGCGACGGCATCGATGATGCGAGCCGACGGCGCGTCGATCGGCTGCGATTCGTGCGTTTCGACGAAGCCGAACGACGGGATGAACGGCGGCTTGCGCGGCGCGGTCCGCGTATCTGATTCGGAGACGATACCGAACGGATTCATGACGGTTCCGGAACACAAAGCGCGATCGTAGCACCGCGTGCGCAATCGTGATTCGACGCGCCAGCACGCGCTCGCCGCATCTGCGAAGCACCACGCCCGTACGGGCAAAAAAGCCTGGAAACATCCGCTTCCGGGCCTGCAGAGCGCTCGCCGCTGAGCGTGAACGCAAACATTCCCGTCCCGCTGCGCACCGGCTTCAGATCGCCCAGCCGCCGAGATAGAACGTCACGAGCACGGCCGCGATCAGCACGGTGCCGACGTTCAGCTTGCGCCATTCGCCGCTCGCGACGCGGCCGATCACGAGCGTCGAAAAGCCGAGCATGATGCCCGTCACGATGTTCGCGGTCAGCACGATGAAGACGGCGCACACGAGGCCCGACATCGCGTCGACGACGTCGTCCATGTGCAGCTTGCTCACGCTGCCGAGCATCAGCAGGCCGACGTACATCAGCGCGGGCGCCGTCGCATACGACGGCACGAGCGCCGCGAGCGGCGAGAAGAACATCACGACGAGAAACAGCACGCCGACCACCGCTGCCGCGAGGCCCGTCTTCGCGCCGGCGGCCACGCCGACGCTCGACTCGATGTAGGCCGCCGCCGGTGCGCCGCCGAGGAAGCCGGAGAAGATCGAGCTGACCGAATCGGCGGTCAGCGCGCGGCCGCCGTTGACGATGCGGCCGTGCGCATCGAGCTGGCCGGCTTGTCCCGCCACCGCGCGAATCGTGCCCGTCGCGTCGAACACGGCGGTCATCACGAGCGCCAGCACGCTCGGCAGCACGGCCATCGACAGCGCGCCCTTGATGTCCATCGCGCCGATCAGCGACGCGTGGCCCGGCGCACTGAGCGACGGCAGCGCGAAGATGCCGCGGTACGTCACCGCGGGATCGAACGCGAGGCCAATCGCCGACACGGCCACCACCACCAGCAGGATGCCGCCCGGCACGCGCCGCTTCTCGAGCCCGAAGATCGCGGCGAGCCCGACGATCGACATGATCGCCGGGAACGCGGTGATCTGGCCGAGCGACACCGGCAGCCCCGCGCCCGGGTTCTTCACGACGAGCCCGACGTCGTTCGACGCGATCAGCAGCAGGAACAGGCCGATGCCGATCCCCGTGCCGTGCGCGACGCCCGCGGGCAGATTGCGCAGGATCCACGAGCGCACGCCGGTGACCGAGATGCCGGTGAACACGACGCCCATCACGAACACGGCGCCGAGCGCGACGCTCGGGTGCAGGCCCTTGCCGAGCACGAGGCCGAACGCTGTGAATGCGGTCAGCGAGATCGCGCAGCCGATGGCGATCGGCAGCTTCGCCCACAGGCCCATCAGCAGCGAGCCGAACGCCGTGGTCAGGCAGACCGCGACGAACACGGCGCTCGTGTCGAAACCGGCCTTGCCCAACATGCCGGGCACGACGAACACCGAATAGACCATCGCGAGGAACGTGGTCACGCCCGCGACGATTTCGCGGCGCTGCGTGCTGCCGCGCGACGAGATGTCGAAGTACCGGTCGATGACTCCCTTGGTGCCGAAGTCCGTTTCTTCCGCGCCGACGCCGACCGTCGGCTGCACCGGGGTATCACTCATGAGCTTGCTCCTTTATCAGCATGCTGAAACGGCCGCGGCGGACCGTCGTCAGGGTGTCTCGAATCTGGTTGGAATGATCGGCATCGTCGTGCGCACGCATGATGCGCGGCGGGTGTCGCCGGCCGCGCGCCAACCGGCGCGCGTGCGTCGCGTCGTACCACGCGCGGCGAGGCGGACTCGGCCGCGTGCTTTGCCGTAGCGAAGGTTAGGCGAACGGCCCGGCGCGTCCCATTGGAGGAACGGCATGCAGCGCATGTCGGCGCGCTTATATCCGCGTGCCGCGGGGCTTCGTCGACGAGGAACGCGCGTATACGCCTAGTTCGAATCCGTTAAGGCGACTATTCGTAGGCGGGATGGGCGGCAGTGGCACTGCAGCGGCAGCGCAGCGCGGCCGCGCTGCCTCAGTCGCGCGCGGGATGCGCGCCACGGACCAGATGCTCGAGATATGCGCAGAACATGTCGGCCATCGCGTTCGAGTACGCGTCGATCTCGGCCGCGCTGCGTTCGGTCTCGGAAAACGCCTTGCCGCCCGCCGTGAGCGTGGTCACGATCAGGTCGCCCGCGAGCGTGCGCGCGGCGTCCGGCACGTCGGGCAGCGCTTCGCGCATGAACGCGCCGAACACGCGCTCGCTTTCGGCTTTCAGTTCGCGCGCCTCGGGCGCATCGCGATAGAGCGGCGCGGCGTCGTCGAGTGCGGTGCGCATCGGCGCCTCGTCGCACTCCGAGCGCACGAACGCATGGACGGCAGTGCGCAGGCGCTCGAGCGGCGTCTTCGCGCCGTCCTGCAGCATCGCGCACAGCATGCCGGAGGTTTGCCGCCATTCGTCGTGCTGCAGGCGGAACAGCACGGCGGCCTTGTTCGGGAAGTACTGATACAGCGAGCCGACGCTCACGCCGGCCCGCTCGGCGACGCGCGCCATCGTGAAGCGCTGCGCGCCTTCGGCCGCCAGAACCTGAACAGCGGCCTGCAGCACGGCGTCGACGAGTTGGGTCGAGCGGGCCTGCCGAGGCAGTCTGCGTGAGGCGATCCGGGTGGTGCGGCGGTCGGTCATGGCGGCTCCGGGAATGCGAATAGTAAAACGTGAATAGTTCGTCATATTCTAGTCGGGCGCCCTGACGCGCTCAACCTGACCCGGAGATTTGCATGACCACCCTGATTCAAGATCCGCTCGCATCGCTGCTCGCGCGCCTGTTCGACGAAGCCGACGCGTCGTCGCCCGCGTCGGACCCGGCGTTCGCCGGCGTGTCGCGCGACGAGCTGGCGCGGCTGATGCGCAGCAAGACCGATTACGCCGATTTCTATGCAGGTCTGAAGGACTATCCGCTCGCGGTGTCGCGCGAGACGGGCGCGCTGCTGTACATGCTCGCGCGCGGTTGCGGCGCGCGCTCGATCGTCGAGTTCGGCACGTCGTTCGGCATCTCGACGCTGCATCTGGCGGCCGCGCTGCGCGACAACGGCGGCGGCCGCGTGATCACGAGCGAATTCGAGGCGTCGAAGGTGGCGCGCGCGAGCGCGAACCTCGCGGCGGCCGGGCTCGCGGATCTGGTCGAGATCCGCGCAGGCGATGCGCTGCAGACGCTCGCGACCGACCTGCCGGCCACCGTCGACCTGCTGCTGCTCGACGGCGCGAAGGCGCTGTATCCGGAGATACTCGCGCGCGTCGAGCCGCGGCTGCGGCGCGGCGCATTCATCGTCGCCGACAACGCCGAGCACAGCCCCGACTACCTCGACTACGTGCGCGCGCCGGCGAACGGCTACCTGTCGGTGCCGTTCGGCGCCGACGTCGAGCTGTCGATGCGGCTCGTCTGACATCGGCGCGCCATCGCGCGGGCGCTCACTTTCACGTTCACGCGCAAGCCTGCGCGAGCGCCGGGTAGTCGGTGAGGCCCTTGGCGCCGCCGCCGAACAGCGTGTTGCGATCGTGCGGCGCGAGCGCGGCGCCGCTGCGCAGGCGTTCGGGCAGGTCGGGGTTCGCGACGAACGGGCGGCCGAAGGCGATGAGGTCGGCCCAGCCGGCGGCGATCGCTTCGCGCGCGCGCTCGGCGGTGTACTTGCCCGCATAGATCAGCACGCCGCCGAACGCCGCGCGCAGCTTCTGCTTGAATGCCGCCGGCATCAGCGGCGCGTCGTCCCAGTCGGCTTCGGCGATGTGCAGATAGCCGACACCCAGTTCGCCGAGCAGCGTCGCGGCCGCGAGGTAGGTCGTTTCGGGATCGTCGTCGACGCAACCGTTCAGCGTGGTCAGCGGCGCGAGGCGGATGCCGACGCGCGACGCGTCGCCGGTGCCTTCGATCAGCGCCTGCGCGACCTCGCGCAGGAAGCGCAGACGGTTCTCCAGCGAGCCGCCGTATGCGTCGGTGCGCGTGTTCGCGTTCGAGTCGATGAACTGGTTCACGAGATAGCCGTTCGCGCCGTGCAGCTCGACGCCGTCGAAGCCGGCTTCCATCGCGTTGCGCGCGGCGGCGCGGTATTGCGCGACGATCTCGCCGATCTCGGCGACCGTCAGCGCGCGCGGCTCGGACGCCTGCACGAAGCCCGGCGTGCTGCCGTCGTCGCCGGCGATGAACACGTTCACGCCTTTCGCCTGGAGCGGCGACGACGACACCGGCTGCGCGCCGCCGAGCAGGCTCGTGTGGCTCAGGCGGCCGACGTGCCACAGCTGCGCGAAGATGCGGCCGTGCGCGGCATGCACGGCGTCGGTCACCTTGCGCCAGCCGGCGACCTGCGAGCGCGTATGAATGCCGGGCGTCCACGCGTAGCCCTTGCCGAGCGGCGCGATGTAGGTGCCTTCGCTGACGATCAGGCCGGCGCTCGCGCGTTGCGCGTAATACTCGGCCATCAGTTCGTTCGCTTCGTCGCCGGGCTGGGTCGCGCGTGAGCGCGTCATCGGCGGCATCACGATACGGTTCGGCAGCGTCAGCGCGCCGAATTGCAGCGGTTGGAACAGCGGGTCGTGGTTCATGCTGGTGTCCTTTGAGTGCCGCGGCCGGCTGGCCGCGGATGGGTTGATCGACGGATGGGCGCGCTCAGTCCCACTGCGGCGCGAGGCCGGCCGGATCCACTTCGCGGCCGTTGCGCTCGAGCGTGGCGATCTGCGCGAGGTCTTCGTCGGTCAGGCGCAGCGTCTGCGCGAGCAGGTTGCTCGCGAGGTGCTCGCGCTTGGTCGACGACGGAATGACGGAGTAGCCGAGCTGCAGCGCCCACGCGAGCGCGACCTGCGCCGGCGTCGCGCGGTGGCGTCGCGCGATCGCGTCGAGCACCGGGTCGCCGAGCACCTTGCCGTAGGCGAGCGTCATGTACGACGTCACGTGGATGCCTTCGCTCTGCAGAAACTCGACGAGCTTGCGGTTCTGCAGATACGGACTCAGCTCGATCTGGTTCGTCGCGATCGCGTCGCTGCCGACGGCCGCGATCGCTTCCTTCGTCAGCGCGATGTTGAAGTTCGACACGCCGATCTCGCGCGTGAGGCCCTTCGACTTCGCGTCGGCCAGCGCGGTCATGAACGCGTCGACCGACACGCCGTTGTCGGGCGCCGGCCAGTGGATCAGTGTCAGGTCGACGTAGTCGGTGCGCAGCTTGCGCAGGCTGTCCTCGAGGCTCGCCGCGAGCTTGTCGGGCGCGTAGTTGTCGACCCAGATCTTGGTCGTGACGAACAGGTCTTCGCGACGCACGCCCGATGCCGCGATCGCCGCGCCGACTTCCGCTTCGTTGCCGTAGATCTGCGCGGTGTCGATCGCGCGATAGCCGAGCTCGAGGCCGTTGCGGACCGAGTCGATGACGACCTGGCCCTGCAGGCGGAACGTGCCGAGGCCGAAGGCGGGAATCTTGCTCATCGTGTGCTCCTGGAAGAGGTGGAACGGTTGCGGTATGGGGTCATTCTGGCTGGTGCAACTGATGAGATAAACGCCGTCAGAGGTCAAAAATATTTGATTTCAGATCAAGGATCGTGCGGCGCTATGCGGCGCGGGTCGTTGCGGGCGCATGGAACGCGGGCAGCACGTGCGTCGCGATCTCGGACATCGTCTCGTCGAGCGGCCGGCGATTGCGCCGGAAGTGCAGCCCGATGTGCTGCACGCCCGCGTCGCGCATCGCCGCGAGTTCCTCGGCCAGCGCGATGCGCCCGGCGCGCGCGCCGAAGCGGTGGCGCTGCAGCGGTTCGTGCGGGTCCTCGGCGAGATCGAGGTGGATGAAGCTCACGTACGGCTTGTTGCCGGCCACCGCGCGCCAGTTCGCGGCGCGCTGCCGGTGATCGTCCGGCGTGCCGGGATACGCGAGGCAGCCGTCCAGGTGTTCGCCGATCCACGCGGGCGTCTGCTGCGCGAGGCCCGCGACGAGCAGCGGCAGCGGCGCGGCGACGTGCGGCAGGACCTCGAGCCCCGGCGGCAGGTGGCCGCGCGCGCCGTCGCGCAGCAACGCGATCTGTGCGCGGAAATTCGCGCCGCGCGACGCGAAATCGCGGCCGAACAGCGGATATTCGACCGGCCGGTCGCCGCTCGCGACGCCGAGCAGCAGGCGGCCGCCGCTCAGCGCGTCGATCGTCGCGGCCGATTTGAGCGTCAGCAGCGGCTCGCGCAGCGGCAGCACGACGGCCGCCGTGCCGAGCAGGATGTCGCGCGTGATGCCCGCGAGGTAGCCGAGATACGAGAACGCCTCGAACACCTGCGCGGCATCGCCGAACGACGGGTCGTACACCGGCACGTCGCGCACCCAGAGCGCGCGGAAGCCGAGCGTGTCGGCCAGGCGTGCGAGTTCCGCGTGCCTGGCCAGATCCGGCACGCCGGGACGGCGGCCGTCGTGCTGGCGCTTCGCGTCGCCGGCCGGCGACCAGTCGTTGTCGAGCGGCAGCTCGATGCCGATGCTGAAGCCGCCGGCGGCGAGCGCTTGAAGTGACGTGGACATGATGGACGTCTCCGTTCAGACCGCGCGCAGGCTGCCGTCGAGCCGGTGGAAATCGAGCGACGCCGCGGTGAAGAACGTGCGCGACGTGCCGGCCGCGAAATCGTCGATGTGCACGACGGTCGCGCGATCGGCTTCCTGCCACGCGATCGCGTAGGTGTCGGCGGCGACGGGCTGCCACGTGTATTCGACTTCGCCCGTCGCACCCGCGTACGGGCCGTCGGTGATCGCGTAGCGCATGTGGCGGCCGTCCGCGTCATAGGCGTTGAGGGCGGTCAGCCCGTCGTAACGGACTTCGAACGTCTTGCCGGCGAACGGCGGACGTCGGGTCGATGCATTCATGCTGGGTCGCTCCTGCAAAAAGGGTGACGTTCAATGGGCGAGTTCGACGGGTTCGGCCGTGCGTTCCGGCAGCCCGGCGCTGCGGTCGAGGCGGCCGCTGAGCGCGGTCAGCGCGAACGCGCCGAGCGTGACCAGCGCGGCGATCCACGGCGTATGGCCGAGGCCGGCGCTCGCGACGATCAGCCCGCCGAGCGACGAGCCGCCCGCGACGCCGAGGTTGAACGCGGCGATGTTGAAGCCCGAGGCGACGTCGGTGGCGTCCGGCGCGAAGTGGCGCGCCTGCTTGACGACGTACACCTGCAGGCCCGGCACGTTGCCGAACGCGACCGCGCCCCACGCGAGCATCGTCAGCACCGCGAGCCATTTCACGTGCACGGTGAAGGTCAGCGCGAGCAGCACGACGGCGAGCAACAGGAAGATCCGCTTGAGCGCGCCGACTGGGCCGACGCGGTCGGCGAGCTTGCCGCCCCACACGTTGCCGAACGCGACCGACACGCCGTAGCCGACCAGCACGAGGCTGATCTGCGACGGCGTGAAGCCGGCGATCCGTTCGAGCAGCGGCGCCATGTAGGTGAATGCGATCAGCGAACCGCCGTAGCCGACCGCTGTCATCGCATAGACGAGCAGCAGGCGCGGCTGCGCGAGCACGCGGAACTGGCGGGCGAGCGGCGCGGGCGCCGTCTGCGGCAGGCCGCGCGGTACGAACGTCACCGCGCCCGCGAACGCGACGACGCCGAACAGCGCGACGATCAGGAACGTCGCGCGCCAGCCGAAGTGCTGGCCGATGAAGGTGCCGAGCGGAATGCCCGCGACGAACGCGACGGTCATCCCGCTGAACATCGTCGCGATCGCGCTGGCGGCCTTCTCCTTCGGCACCAGCGTGGTCGCGATGATCGAGCCGACCGAGAAGAACACGCCGTGCGCGAGGCCGGTGAGGATGCGCGCGACGATCAGCGATTCGTAGCCGGGCGCCTGCCACGCGACGAGGTTGCCGATCGTGAACAGCGCCATCAGCGCGGCGAGCAGCGTCTTGCGCGGCACGCGGGCGGTGAGCGCGGTGAGCAGCGGCGCGCCGATCGCGACGCTCAAGGCATAGAGGCTGACGAGCAGGCCGGCCGACGGCAGGCTGACGCCGAGATCGGCGCCGATGGTCGGGATCAGCCCGACGATCACGAACTCGGTGGTGCCGATGGCAAACGCGCTGATGGTCAGCGCAAGTAGGGCGAGTGGCATGACGGGATCCTGGTTCCGGTGAGGACGGATCGCAGTGTGCCGGCTTTACTTTTGCGGAAAAACTCGTCTATAAACCAAATTGTTTTGATTTGAGATCAATAATGAAGATCACGCTCGACGAACTCCAGGCCTTTGCTGCCGTGGTCGACACCGGCTCGATCACCGCTGCCGCGCAGCGGCTCGACCTGACCGTGTCGGCCGCGAGCCGTACGCTCGCGCGGCTCGAGGAGAAGCTCAAGACCACGCTGCTGCGCCGGACCACGCGCCGGCTCGAACTCACCGAGGAAGGGCGGGCGTTCCTGCAGGACGCGCGCGCGATCATCGAGTCCGTCGAAAATGCCGAGGAGCAGATGCTCGCGCGGCGCGAGATGCCGTCGGGGCGCTTACGCGTCGACGCGGCGACGCCGTTCATGCTGCACGTGATCGTGCCGCTCGTGCGCGGCTACCGCGAACGCTTTCCGAAGGTCGAACTGGAGTTGAACAGCAACGAGGGGATCATCGACCTGCTCGAGCGGCGCACCGACGTCGCGATCCGGATCGGCCGGCTCAAGGATTCGACGCTGCACAGCCGGCGCATCGGCAACAGCCGGCTGCGGATGCTCGCGAGCCCCGCGTACCTCGACGCGCATGGGCAGCCGCGCAAGGCCGACGAGCTGCGCAAGCACACGCTGCTCGGCTTCACGCAGCCGGAATCGCTGAACGTGTGGCCGATCCTCGGCGAGGACGGCGAGCCGGCCCGCATCGAGCCGGCGATCTGGTCGTCGAGCGGCGAGACGCTGCGACAGCTCGCGCTCGACGGCGCGGGCATCGTCTGCCTGTCGGACTTCATGACCGCGCAGGATCGCGAGGCCGGGCGGCTCGTGCAGGTGCTGACGCGCCACACGCTCGACGTCGACCAGCCGATCAACGCGGTGTATTACCGCAACACCGCGATTTCGTCGCGGATCGCGTCGTTCGTCGATTACCTGATCGATGCGCTGCGCGGCGGCAGCGGCACCGGCAGCGAAGCGCCCGCGCGGCGCAAGGCCGCCTGGATGGGGCCGCTGTGACGGCGCGCCGCGCGCGTGCGCGGCGGGCCTGCCGGCGGGCCGCTTACGCCTCTTCGGACCACGACATGTTGTCGCGCGCGAGCAGCGCCGACGACGCGGCCGGCCCGAACGTGCCGGCCGTATAGAGGCGCGGGCGGTCGCCGAGCTGCTTCCAGCCGTCGAGGATGGGCTCGACCCACGACCACGCGGCTTCGAGCTCGT
Source organism: Burkholderia sp. B10 (assembly GCF_004368385.1). NCBI lineage: Bacteria > Pseudomonadati > Pseudomonadota > Betaproteobacteria > Burkholderiales > Burkholderiaceae > Burkholderia > Burkholderia sp. B10. Next base: position 17,855 of record NZ_PQMX01000048.1, read on the forward strand.
CGCGGCGCATGAAGTGCGTGAGGCGGCCGCGGATCACGTCGATCAGCAGCCGCTCGTATGCTTCCGCGCGCCGTTCCGGAATCGCCTGCTGCAGGTCGAGGTTCAGGCTCACGGGCACCATCTTCATCCCGCTGCCCGGTTCCTTCGCGAGCATCTGCAGCTGGATCGATTCCTCCGGCTGCAGCTGGATCACGAGGCGGTTGCTGTAGTGGCGCGGGCCGCTCGGGATGATCGAGAACGGCATGTCCGCGAATTCGATCACGATCTCCGACTGGCGGCGCTGCAGCCGCTTGCCGGTGCGCAGGAAGAACGGCACGTTCGCCCAGCGCCAGTTGTTGACGTACGCGCGCAGCGCCACGAACGTCTCGGCGTGGCTGTCGGCCGGCACGTTGTCTTCCTCGAGATAGCCCTTGACCGGCTGGCCGTCGACGGCGCCGGCCGTGTACTGGCCGCGCACCGTGTCGCGCGCGACGTCCGACAGCGCCATCGGCCGCAGCGAGCGCAGCACCTTGAGCTTCTCGTCGCGCACCGCGTCCGGGTCGAGCGACACGGGCGGCTCCATCGCGACGATGCACAGCAGCTGCAGCAGGTGGTTCTGCACCATGTCGCGCAGCGCGCCGGTGTGATCGTAGAAGCCCGCGCGGCTGCCCACGCCGACCGTTTCCGCGACCGTGATCTGCACGCTGCGGATGCTCGGCGCCTGCCACAGCGGCCCGAAGATCGGATTGCCGAAGCGCAGCACCATCAGGTTCTGCACCGTCTCCTTGCCGAGGTAATGGTCGATCCGGTAGATCTGCGATTCCGCGAAATGCTTGCCGACTGCATCGTTGATCGCCTGCGCCGATGCGAGGTCGTGGCCGAGCGGCTTTTCGAGGACGACGCGCGAGCGCGCATCGACCAGATGCGCGGCCGACAGGTTGTCGCAGATCGTCGTGAACAGCTCCGGCGACGTCGACAGGTAGAACACGCGGATCGCGTCGCTACGCGCCGCTTCGCCGAGCCGCGCGTAGTCCTGCGGCGCGTTCACGTCGATCAGCACGTACTTGAAGAGGTCGAGGAAACGCGCCCAGGCATCGGCGTCGAACGCCTTCGCGTCGATGAACGGGCGCGACTGCTCGTCCATGAACTGGCGGTAGCCGTCGATGCCCCAGTCGCGGCGGCCGACCGCGATGATGCGCGTGTCCGGCGGCAGGTTGCAGTGCAGATGCGCCATGTAGAGCGCGGGCAGCAGTTTGCGGGCGGCCAGGTCGCCGCCGCCGCCGAAGATGATCATGTCGACGGGCTGCTCGGCTTCGGTCTGGTTGGGCTTGTTCGTCATGGAGGATTCGCGGTCTGAAACGGGTGAGCATTGGAACGGACATCGAAGCACCGGCGCCGGTGGGTTGGCACGCCGATACGTGGAAACGCTAATAGTGCACGTTTTTGCTGCGGGATGTCTGCAGTGGGCGCGCTTGTAACAGCGCTTGCGTTTCATTCGTCGTCTTGATTATGATTGAGTGCTCACTCATTAAAGGATCCGAACGTGGCCCGTCCCCGCAGTCCCGACAAACAGGAGGCCATCCTTGCCGCCGCGGCGCGCGCGCTCGCGGAGGACGGCGCGAGTGCGACGACGGCGCGCATCGCCCGGCTCGCCGGCGTCGCGGAAGGCACGGTGTTCACCTATTTCGACAGCAAGGATGCATTGCTGAACGCGCTGTATCTCGACCTGAAGGCCGGCATGCGCGACGCGATGATGACCGGCTTTCCGGAGCAGGCATCGGCCGAGCAGGCGATGCGCCATGCCTGGAACGGCTATGTGTCGTGGGGCGTCGCGAACCCGGACGGGCGGCGCGCGCTGCAGCAGTTGATCGTGAGCGGGCGTATCGACGACGCTCATCGTGCGGCAGGCGCCGAAGGCTTCGGCGCGGTGCATGCGCTGTTGCACGAGCACGCCGCCGCGTCGGGTGGCTTGCAGGCCGAGCATGCGCATGCGTTTCGCGCGTCGTTGTTTACGGCCATCGCCGAAACGGCGATGGAGTCGATCGCGCGCGAGCCGGCCGCGGCCGATGCGTACCGGGAGGCCGGGTTTCGCGCGCTCTGGGCGGTATTGCACGCGGTGTGAGCGCTCGCGCGGCGCGCCGGATCGGCGTGCGCAACGTGCGGGTGAAGCAATACGGCGCGCCCGGTTCGGTTCGGACCGGACGCCGCCGCAGGGACGAACACGGGCTCAAGCAGCGTGACACAGGATGCAAGCGCCCGATGTAGCGTCGATATTAATGAGTGAGTAATCATTCATTGTGAGCGGTTCAACGTTGGACGGGAGTCGAATATGTCGAAGGTCTGGATTGTGACGGGGGCCGCGCGCGGCCTGGGGCGCTCGATCGCGGGCGCGGTGCTGGCGGCGGGCGATCGATTGGTGGCCGGGGCGCGCGATCCCGCGCGGCTTGCCGATTTGGCGGAACGTTACGGCGACCGCTTGCGAACGGTCGAGCTCGACGTGACGGACGAAGCCGCGGCCGCGCATGCGGCCGCTGTCGCGCGCGACGCGTTCGGTCGTATCGACGTGCTGGTGAACAACGCGGGCTACGGCCATACGGCGCCGTTCGAGCAGATGAGCGCCGAGCGGTTCCGCGACCAGATCGACACGAACCTGTTCGGCGTGATCAACCTCACGCGCGCGGTGCTGCCGACGATGCGCGCGCAGCGTTCGGGCCACATCTTCCAGGTGTCGTCGGTGGGCGGGCGGACGGCCACGCCGGGCCTCTCGGCGTATCAGGCCGCCAAGTGGGCGGTCGGCGGGTTCAGCGATGTGCTCGCGAAGGAAGTTGCGCCGTTCGGCGTGCGCGTGTGCACGCTGGAGCCGGGCGGGATGCGAACCGAGTGGGCCGCGCAGGCGAAGCGCGAAGTCGACGCGCTGCTGCCCGACTATCAGCCGTCGGTCGGGAAAATGCTGGACATGCTGGGCTCGTATGGCGGCCGCGAAGTCGGCGACCCGGCCCGGATCGCGGCGCTGATCGTCGAGTTGTCGCGCCGCGACGACGTGCCGTTGCGCCTGCTGCTCGGCGCCGACGCGCTGTTCGTCTGCGAGCAGGCCGAAACGCAGCGCGCACAGGAGGCGGCGCGGTGGCGCGATACGACGTTGTCGACGATGTTCCCCGACGCGAAGCTGCCAGAGGGGCTGCACACGTTGAAGCAGGTCGGGTAGGCGGGCAAGCGCGGGTTTCGGCCGCGCGTTCTGCGGCTGCGCCGCTGCCGGCCGGCGCATGCGGCGAACGGCGCGGCAGCACGAGGCAGGCTGCGCCCGCGACGGCCCGCGCCGTCAACGCCCGAGCGCGTAGAACTGCGCGTTCGGGCGCATGTTGGTCACGTTCGCGAGGCGGTTCGACATGCCGAAGAACGCGGCGATCGCCGCGATGTCCCACGCGTCGTCGTCGCTGAAGCCGTGCGACTTCAGCGTGTCGAAGTCCGCTTCGCCCACTTCATGCGCGGCCTGCGAGACCTTCATCGCGAAGTCGAGCATCGCCTTCTGCCGCGCGGTGATGTCGGCCTTGCGGTAGTTCGTCGCGATCTGGTCGGCGATCAGCGGATCCTTCGCGCGGATGCGCAGGATCGCGCCGTGCGCGATCACGCAATACTGGCACTGGTTCGCGCTGCTGGTCGCGACGACGATCATCTCCCGGTCGGCCTTGGTGAGATTGCCGGGCTTGTCCATCAGTGCGTTGTGGTACGCGAAGAACGCGCGAAATTCGTCCGGGCGATGCGCGAGCGTGACGAACACGTTCGGGATGAAGCCCGACTTCTCCTGAACGGCGGCGATGCGTGCGCGAATGTCGTCGGGCAGATCGTCGAGCGCGGGCACGGGGAAGCGGCTGATGGGCGCGTGGTCGGCAGCGGTCATGGGGTCTCCTTGATAGTGGCGCGGTCGGGCGCGCTGCGCGTGCCGCCGGCCGGAACGTGAACGATAAACCGTTGGGCCGCGGCGTCAACGGCGTGCACGTGTCGGCCGTCGGGAGCCGTGTTTACCCTGATTAATAAACTTTATCGGGGTGAAAAATTCCGCATCTTATTGAACCGATATCGGCTCGTTATAGTGGCTCGCTTTCCCGCATGCCGCTCGCCGCGTGCGGGCTGACACGCAGACGCTCAGCAGGAGCCCGCTTGATGACCACCGATGTCCGCTTCACCGAAATCGACGACCTGATGCCCGCAGCCGCCGCGCTGCGCGAGATCCGCCATCACATCCACCATCATCCCGAGCTTGCTTACGAGGAGCATGAGACGGCCGCGCTGGTCGCGCACAAGCTCGAGCAGTGGGGCTGGCAAGTGACGCGCGGCGTCGGCGGGACGGGTGTGGTCGGCACGCTGCGCGTCGGCGACGGCGCGCGCAGCATCGGCATCCGCGCGGACATGGACGCGCTGCCGATCGTCGAGGCCACCGGCCTGCCGTATGCGAGCGGCACGCACGGCAAGATGCACGCATGCGGCCATGACGGCCACACGACGATGCTGCTCGGCGCCGCGCAGCAGCTCGCGAAGACGCGCAACTTCCGCGGCACGGTCCATCTGTATTTCCAGCCGGCGGAGGAGCACGGCGTGGACAGCGGCGCGAAGAAGATGATCGACGATGGCCTGTTCGAGCGCTTTCCGTGCGATGCGGTGTTCGGCATGCACAACCATCCGGGCGCGGCGCCCGGCGTGTTCCTCACGCGGCGCGGCCCGTTCATGTCGGCCGGCGACAAGGCGATCATCAAGATCGAGGGCGTCGGCGGCCACGCGGCGCGCCCGCATCTGACGGTCGACCCGGTGGTGGTCGCGGCGAGCATCGTGATGGCGCTGCAGACGATCGTCGCGCGCAACGTCGATCCGTCGCAGCCGGCGGTCGTCACGGTCGGCTCGATGCACGCGGGCACCGCCAACAACGTGATTCCGAGCGGCGCGCGGCTCGAACTGAGCGTGCGTTCGTTCAGCCCCGACGTGCGCGCGCTGCTCAAGCGCCGCATCGTCGAGCTGGCCGAGACGCAGGCGGCGAGCTACGGCGCGACGGCCGACGTCGAGTACATCGAAGGCTATCCGGTCGTCGTCAATACGGACGCCGAAACGGACTTCGCGGCGCAGGTCGCGCGCGAGCTGGTCGGCGACGCGCACGTCGTCGAGCAGGCCGACCTGCTGATGGGCAGCGAGGACTTCGCGTTCATGCTGCAGCAGCGGCCGGGCTCGTTCGTGCGGCTCGGCAACGGCGAAGGCGAAGACGGCTGCATGGTGCACAACCCGAAGTACGACTTCAACGATCGCAACCTGCCGATCGGCGCGGCCTTCTGGACGCGCCTCGTCGAGCGTTACCTCGCGCAGTGATCCCGGCCGCGGTGGCCGCGCGGCGCTTTCGGCCGCATTGTCAGGAGATTGAACGATGCAGAAAGATCCTCTCGCGCTGCACGCCGGAGCGGCCGGCGCCGCCGAGGTCCACACGCACGATGCACCGGCCGTCACGCAGCGCGGCGCGATCGCGGCGGCGGTGATCGGCAACTGGCTCGAATTCTTCGACTTCACCGTGTACGGCTTCTTCGCGGTGCTGATCGGCAGGCTGTTCTTCCCGTCGAGCGATCCGACCACGTCGCTGCTGCTGTCGGTCGCGACGTTTGCCGCCGGCTTCTTCACGCGGCCGCTGGGCAGCGTCGTGCTCGGCGTCTATGCGGACCGCAAGGGCCGCAAGGCCGCACTGAACCTGACGATCATGCTGATGGCGCTCGGCACCGGCCTGATCGCGATCGCGCCGACCTACGCGCAGGCCGGCGTCGCCGCGCCGCTGCTGATCGTCGTCGCGCGGCTGATGCAGGGCTTCTCGCAGGGCGGCGAGTTCGGCGCGGCGACGTCGACGCTGATCGAGCACGGCGGCACGTCGCGCCGCGCGTTTCGCGCCAGCTGGCAGCTCGCGACGCAAGGCGGCGCGGCGCTGATGGGCTCGGGCTTCGCGGCGCTGCTGTCGAACACGCTGACGAAGGACGCGCTCGAAGGCTGGGGCTGGCGTCTGCCGTTCTTCGCCGGCTTGCTGATCGCGCCGGTGGGGATGTACCTGCGCCGCCGCCTCGCCGACGACGCGCCGGGCGACCACCACCACGCGATCGAGCGCGGCGTGCTGCGCGAGCTGTTCTCGAAGCACGCGCGCACGGTGCTGCTGCTGATGCTGACGGTGATGGGCGGCACGGTGTCGACCTACATCCTGACCTTCTACATGCCGACCTATGCGATCCATACGCTCGGCGTGCCGATGAAGCTGTCGATGTTCGTCGGCGTCGCGTCGGGCTGCGTGATGCTCGTCACGTGCCCGCTGTTCGGTTGGCTGTCGGACCGCCTCGGCAGCCGGCGCATGCCGATCTTCGTCGAGCGCGGCGTGCTGGTGCTGCAGCTGTTCCCCGCGTTCTGGCTGATGAACCACCATCCGACGCTGTCGGTGATCCTGCCGCTGACCGCGCTGATGCTGCTGTTCTATTCGCTGGGCTCGGCATCGGAAATGGCGCTGATGTGCGAATCGCTGCCGCGCCATGTGCGTGCGACCGGCATTTCGATCGCGTATGCGATGGCGGTGACGATTTTCGGCGGCACCGCGCAACTGGTCGCGACCTGGCTCGTGAAGACGACCGGCAGCAAGCTCGCGCCGGCCGGCTATGTGGCCGCTTGTGTGGTGCTGTCGCTGATCGCGGTCGCGATGCTGCGCGAAACCGCGCGCGAGTCGATGGACTGAGGCGGCGCGCGGCCGCTCGGGCCGCGCGATGTCGCGCCATGTCGTGCGATGGTCTTCGGTTCGGACGGCATCGCGCGTGAGGTGCGCGCATTGCGTCTAACCGCGCCTCGCGACGAGTTCCGACACCGTCTGCGCCGCCTGCTGCAGCGGCCCCAGAAACTCCTTCACCATCTGCTTCGCGGTATGCCGCTGCGCGTTGCCGCTGATGTTCATCGCGGCGATCACCTGCCCGCGGCGGTTGCGGATCGGCGCGGAAATCGACATCAGCCCGACCTCGAGCTCCTGGTCGACCACGGCCCAGCCCTGCTGGCGCACCTGCGCGATCGCGGCCTTCAGTTCGCCGAGGTCGGTGAGTGTGCGCGGCGTGTGCGCGCGAATGTTGCTCTGCGCGAGCGTGTCGTCGAGCGTCGCATCGTCGAGCGCGGACAACAGCACGCGGCCCATCGACGTGCAGTACGCGGGCAGGCGGCTGCCGATCGACAGGTTGATGGTCATGATCTTGTGGGTCGGCACGCGCAGCACGTAGACGATCTCGGTGCGATCGAGCACCGCTGCCGAGCAGCTCTCGTGGATCTGTGCGGACAACTGCTCCATCACCGGATCGGCGAGATTCCAGAACGGCATCGACGTCAGGTACGCGAAGCCTAGCTCGAGGATCTTCGGCGTGAGCCGGAACAGCCGGCCGTCGGCCTCGACGTAACCGAGCGTCTGCAGCGTCAGCAGGATGCGGCGCGCGCCCGCGCGCGTGAGCCCGGCGGCCGCCGCGACCTCGGTGAGCGTCTGCTCGGGGCGCTGCGCATCGAAGGCGCGGATCACCGCGAGGCCGCGCGCAAACGACTGCACATAGGAGTCGCCGGGTTTCGTCTGGATGTCTTCGGTGGTCATGAACGGTCGGATTGTCGTGCAGCCGAGAAGATAGCGCATGGGGCCCGGCACGCCAACCGCACCGCGGCGCGCGCGCTTGACAGCGCATCCCCGCACTCCCTATGATGCGGAAATCGTTCGATACACGATCTTATGTTCGTACAAAGAACATTTAAGCGCATCCCGGCGGGCAAGGCAAGGGGCGCGTTGCAGTTATTTCCCAGCGTTGCATGAGACCGGAGACACCGATGACCGAAGCTTTTTTGTGTGATGCGATCCGTACCCCGATCGGCCGTTACGGCGGCGCGCTGTCGGGCGTGCGTGCCGACGACCTCGGCGCGGTGCCGCTGAAGGCGCTCGTCGAGCGCAACCGCGACGTCGACTGGACGGCGCTCGACGACGTGATCTACGGCTGCGCGAACCAGGCCGGCGAGGACAACCGCAACGTCGCGCGCATGTCGGCGCTGCTGGCCGGCCTGCCCGACGGCGTGCCGGGTTCGACGATCAACCGGCTGTGCGGGTCGGGCATGGACGCGGTCGGCGTGGCCGCGCGCGCGATCAAGTCGGGCGAGGCCGCGCTGATGGTGGCGGGCGGCGTCGAAAGCATGACGCGTGCGCCGTTCGTGATGGGCAAGGCCGCCAGCGCGTTCGCGCGCCAGGCCGACATCTACGACACGACGATCGGGTGGCGCTTCGTCAATCCGCTGATGAAGCAGCTGCACGGTGTCGATTCGATGCCGGAGACGGCCGAGAACGTCGCGGTCGATTACAACGTCAGCCGCGCCGACCAGGATCTGTTCGCGCTGCGCAGCCAGCAGAAGGCCGCGCGTGCGCAGCAGGACGGCACGCTCGCCGCGGAAATCGTCCCGGTGACGATTCCGCAGAAGAAGGGCGATCCGGTCGTGTTTTCGCGCGACGAGCATCCGCGCGAAACGTCGCTCGACGTGCTCGCCAAGCTGAAGGGCGTCGTGCGTCCCGACGGCTCGGTGACGGCCGGCAACGCGTCGGGCGTCAACGACGGCGCGGCCGCGCTGCTGCTCGCCAACGAAGCGAGCGCGAAGCGCTTCGGGCTGACGCCGCGCGCCCGCGTGCTCGGCATCGCGACGGCCGGCGTGGCGCCGCGCGTGATGGGCATCGGCCCGGCACCCGCCACGCAGAAGCTGCTCGCGCGGCTCGGGATGACGATCGGCCAGTTCGATGTGATCGAGCTGAACGAGGCGTTCGCGTCGCAGGGGCTCGCGGTGCTGCGCATGCTCGGCGTCGCCGACGACGATCCGCGCGTGAATCCGAACGGCGGCGCGATCGCGCTCGGCCATCCGCTCGGCGCATCGGGCGCGCGCCTCGTGACGACCGCGATGTACCAGCTGCATCGCACCAACGGCCGCTTCGCGCTGTGCACGATGTGCATCGGCGTCGGCCAGGGCATCGCGATCGCGATCGAGCGCGTCTAAGCGCGCAATGCGGCGCGGCGCGGCCCGCCGCGCGCGTAGCCTTTCCTCGACGATGTGGCCGGCACGACGCGCGCGTGCCGGCCACATCGTCATTCGGCCGGCGAATGCTGCGCGATACGCGCGGCGAGCGCGTCGATCTCGGTGTCCGCGAATACCTCGATGCCATGCTCGCGCAGCAAGGCCGCCGTCACGCCGGCGCCCGGATGCCGACGCCCCGCAAAATTCCCGTCATGAATGAAGCGGCTGCCGCACGACGGACTGCCGTCCGCGAGCAGCGCGAAGCGGCAATCGTGCGCGCGGGCCAGCGCGAGCGCGGCTTGTGCGCCGCAGACGAACTGCGCGGTCAGATCGGTCCCATGCACGTCGACGATCCGTGCGGCGCCGGCGAGCACGCGCTGGCCCGATGCGCCGCTGGCGATCTCGGCGGGCGGCCGCGGCACGCCCAGCCCGCCGGCGAGCTCCGGGCAGACGAGCACCAGCCGCCCGTCGCGCTGCCAGCGCGCGAGCGCGTCATGCGCGCTGCGCCTGGCTGCGCCGTCGTAGCGGACGGGATGCCCGAGCAGGCACATGCTGACGAGGATCTTCGGCGTGGCCGCTTGTTGCTCCGTGTGCTGCACGGTCGTTCTCCAGGTTCGCGTCGAGCGCTGCGCGCACGTCCGCATCGTTTTGCGGTTTGCAACGGTCGATGGGATCGCTGCATTGACGGCGCTGCGTGCACACCGTTTAGGCATCGCCTCGGCGCCGGTTATTTCCAGATTGTTTGATTGAAATCATATTTAGCGTCGAATTCGATATTTTGTGTCGATCAGGCCTAAGGTTTTGCCGCTAGTTGCCGTCAGCAGGGGACGATACCGTCGTAAAGCGATCAACCGTTTTCCGGCTACTGAGCGCGATTCCGCGCCCGCGCGGGCCCCCAACCCGGACCCGCTCTTCGGAGCCTTCCATGCGCAACAACCAGCCCGTCACCCAACAAGAATTCGATTTCCCCGACGACGTCACGCTGATGTCGACGACCGATGCCGACAGCATCATCACATATGCGAACACAACGTTTGCGTATGTGAGCGGTTTCTCCACCGACGAACTCGTCGGCCAGCCGCACAACATCGTGCGCCACCCCGATATGCCGAAGGAAGCGTTCGCCGACATGTGGGCGACGCTGAAGAACGGCGAGCCGTGGACCGCGCTCGTCAAGAATCGCCGCAACAACGGCGACCACTATTGGGTGCGCGCGAACGCGGTGCCGGTGATGCGCAACGGCGCGCCGCACGGCTACATGTCGGTGCGCACGAAGGCGCCGCGCGACGAGATCGCGGGCACCGAGGCGCTGTATCGCGCATTCCGCGAAGGCAAGGCCGGCAGCCGCCGTTTCCATAAGGGGCTGATCGTGCGCACCGGGCTGATGCGCATCGTCTCGCTGCCGCAAACGATGTCGGTGCGCGCGCGCGTTCACTCGGCGTTGGCCGTGCTGGCGCCGGTCGTGATCGGCGCGGGCTGGGCGTGCGGGCTCGGTGGCGGCGCGCTGGCGGCGCTTGCGGCCGTGACGGCCGGCGCGTCGGTGGCCGCCGGGCTGTGGCTCGATGCGCAGATCGTGCAGCCGCTGAAGCGGCTGCACGATCAGGCGCTGAACGTCGCGACCGGCGCAAGCCGCCGCGGCGTGGCGATGAACCGCGTCGACGAGATCGGCATGACGCTGCGCACGATCAACCAGTTGGGGCTGATGTTCCGCTGGCTGGTCGATGACGTCAGCGAGCAGGTGCACAACGTGCAGCGCGCGAGCAACGAGATCGCGCAAGGCAATAACGACTTGAGCGCACGCACCGAGCAGGCCGCGTCGAGCGTGCAGGAGACCGCCGCGTCGATGGCCGAGATGACGGCCACCGTGTCGAGTAACGCGGAGACGGCGCTGCAGGCGAACCAGCTGTCGGTGTCGGCGAGCGAGGCGGCCGAGCGCGGCGGGCAAGCGGTCAGCGAAGTCGTCATGACGATGAACGACATTACCGCGAGTTCGCGCAAGATCGCCGACATCATCGGCGTGATCGACGGGATCGCGTTCCAGACCAACATCCTCGCGCTGAACGCGGCCGTCGAAGCGGCGCGCGCCGGCGAGCAGGGGCGCGGCTTCGCGGTGGTGGCGGGCGAGGTGCGGGCGCTCGCACAGCGCAGCGCGAACGCGGCGAAGGAAATCAAGACGCTGATCGGCGCGAGCGTCGAGCGCGTCGAGTCGGGCTCGCGCATCGTAGACGGCGCGGGCAAGACGATGGAAGACATCGTCGCGCAGGTCAAACGCGTGTCGGACCTGATCGCGGAGATCAGCTCGTCGACGGCCGAGCAAAGCACGGGCGTCGCGCAGGTCGATCAGGCGGTCGTGCATCTGGACAACATCACGCAGCAGAACGCGGCACTGGTGGAGCAGAGCGCGGCGGCGTCGGAGAGCCTGAAGCAGCAGGCGATGCGGCTGGTCGACGCGGTGAACGTGTTCCGCTGATCGCGCAGGCGCGCTTGCCGGTGCATGTGCATCGTATGGCCGTCGGCCCGCTCAGGCCGCGGTCATGCGATTCGATCCAGTGCAAAAAATGAGAGAGATTCGCATTCTGGATATCGAATCGATTCGTCGATTCGCGTGACCGGCGATTATCGAATAATCGGATGATTGGGCTCCGAACGATTTGCCTGACGAATTTTTCGATTTACGTATGAATCAAGGATTCGGCAAAGGCGCGTGAAGCGGAATTAATGCGAATTTACCCTTGGGCGGCATAAGGTTTTCGCCAGATTTGCCGAAAGCGCAGGAGTCTGATTGACCGAATGCGGCGCGAGCGCGCTGCATCCGGCCTCGATCCTATTCACGAGCGGACGCAAGATCCGCCACCAGGAACCTCATACCATGCGCAATAACCAGCCTGTCACGCAACGCGAATTCGAGTTTCCCGATGACGCGACGCTGATGTCGACCACCGACGCCAACAGCTACATCCAGTACGCGAACGCGGCGTTCATTCAGGTCAGCGGATTTTCTCCGGAAGAAATCGAAGGTCAGCCGCACAACGTCGTGCGCCATCCGGACATGCCGAAGGAGGCATTCGCCGACATGTGGGCGACGCTGAAGAACGGCGAGCCGTGGACGGCGCTCGTGAAGAACCGCCGCAAGAACGGCGATCACTACTGGGTGCGTTCGAATACGGTGCCGGTGATGCGCAACGGCCAGCCGACCGGCTACATGTCGGTGCGCACGAAGGCGTCGCGCGACGAGATCGCGGCTGCCGATGCGCTGTACCGCGCGTTCCGCGAAGGCAACGCCGGCAGTCGCCGCTTCCATAAGGGCCTGGTCGTGCGCACCGGGCTGATGCGCGTCGCGTCGCTGTTCCAGACGATGTCGGTGCGCGCGCGGCTGCATGCGACGCTCGGCGTGCTGGCGCCCGTCGTGGTCGGCGCCGGCTGGGCGTGCGGCCTCGGCGGCGGCGCGCTGGCCGGGTTTGCGGCGGTGACGGCCGGCGCGTCGCTGATCGCCGGGCTGTGGCTCGACGCGCAGATCGCGCGTCCGCTGATCCAGTTGCGCGACCAGGCGCTGCGGGTGGCGACCGGCGAGAGCCGTAGCGGCGTGGCGATGAACCGCGTCGACGAGATCGGCATGACGCTGCGCACGATCAACCAGCTGGGGCTGATGTTCCGCTGGCTGGTGGACGACGTCAGCGAGCAGGTGCACAACGTGCAGCGCGCGAGCAACGAGATCGCGCAGGGCAACAACGACTTGAGCGCGCGCACCGAACAGGCGTCGACCAGCGTCCAGCAGACGGCCGCGTCGATGGCCGAGATGACGGCCACCGTGTCGAGCAACGCGGAGACGGCGCTGCAGGCCAACCAGCTGTCGGTGTCGGCGAGCGAGGCGGCCATGCGCGGCGGGCAGGCGGTCAGCGAAGTGGTCGCGACGATGAACGACATCACGGCGAGTTCGCACAAGATCGCCGACATCATCGGCGTGATCGACGGGATCGCGTTCCAGACCAACATCCTTGCGCTGAACGCGGCCGTCGAAGCGGCGCGTGCCGGCGATCAGGGCCGCGGCTTCGCGGTGGTGGCGGGCGAGGTGCGCGCGCTTGCGCAGCGCAGCGCGAACGCGGCGAAGGAGATCAAGGCGCTGATCGGCGCGAGCGTCGAGCGGGTGGAGTCGGGCTCGCGCATCGTAGACGGCGCGGGCAAGACGATGGAGGACATCGTCGCGCAGGTCAAACGCGTGTCGGACCTGATCGCGGAGATCAGCTCGTCGACGGCCGAGCAAAGCACGGGCGTCGCGCAGGTCGATCAGGCGGTCGTGCATCTGGACAACATCACGCAGCAGAACGCGGCGCTGGTGGAGCAGAGCGCGGCGGCGTCGGAGAGCCTGAAGCAGCAGGCGACGCGGCTGGTGGATGCGGTGAACGTGTTTCGTTGAGCGCGCAGGCGCGCTTGAGGAGGTGACGCAGGCACGGCGGAGAGGGGGCGCCGGCCCGCGTCGTGACCGCCCGGTTCCGGCCGGGCGGTCAGGGCCTGCCGCTTGCGCGACAGGCCCGAACCGTCAGACGGCCAGGCAGAGGTACTTGATGACCACGTAGTCGTCGATGCCGTAGTGCGAGCCTTCGCGGCCGAGGCCCGACTGCTTGACGCCGCCGAACGGCGCGACCTCGTTCGAGATGAGGCCCGTGTTCACGCCGACCATCCCGTATTCGAGCGCTTCGGCGACCTTCCACACGCGGCCGATGTCACGGCTGTAGAAGTACGCGGCCAGGCCGAATTCGGTGTCGTTCGCGAGGCGGATCACCTCGTCGTCGCTGCCGAACTTGAACAGCGGCGCGAGCGGCCCGAAGGTTTCTTCCTTCGCGACCTTCATCGCCGGCGTTACGCCGGTCAGCACGGTCGGCTCGAAGAAACCGTGGCCGAGCGCATGGCGCTTGCCGCCCGTGACGACGGTGGCGCCCTTCGCGAGCGCGTCCTCGATGTGCGCCTCGACCTTCAGCACGGCCGCTTCGTTGATCAGCGGCCCCTGCGTGACGCCCGGCTCCGTGCCGCGCCCGACCTTCAGCTGGCCGACCGCCGCCGCGAGCTTCTGCGCGAACGCGTCGTACACGGCTTCGTGCACGTAGAAGCGGTTCGTGCAGACGCAGGTCTGGCCGCTGTTGCGGTACTTCGATGCGATCGCGCCCTGCACGGCCGCGTCGAGATCGGCATCGTCGAACACGATGAACGGCGCGTTGCCGCCGAGCTCGAGCGACACCTTCTTGACCGTCGCCGCGCATTGCGACATCAGCAGGCGGCCGACCGGCGTCGAGCCGGTGAACGACAGCTTGCGCACGATCGGGTTCGACGTCAGTTCGCCGCCGATCGCTTTCGGGTCGCCGGTGACCACGCTGAACACGCCGGCTGGCACGCCCGCGCGCTCGGCCAGCACGGCCATCGCGAGCGCCGAGAACGGCGTCGCCTCGGCCGGCTTCACGACGATCGGGCAGCCTGCGGCGAGCGCCGGGCCGACCTTGCGCGTGATCATCGCCGCCGGGAAGTTCCACGGCGTGATCGCCGCGCACACGCCGATCGCTTCCTTCGTCACGACGATGCGCTTGTCGCTCGCCGGCGTCGGGATCGTGTCGCCGTACACGCGCTTGCCTTCCTCGGCGAACCACTCGAGGAACGACGCCGCGTAGCCGATCTCACCCTTCGCTTCGGCCAGCGACTTGCCCTGTTCGGTCGTCAGGATCAGCGCGAGATCGTCGGCGTTCTCCATCATCAGGTCGTGCCACTTGCGCAGGATCGCCGCGCGTTCCTTCGCGGTCTTCTTGCGCCACGCCGGCCAGGCGGCGTTCGCGGCGTCGATCGCCTGACGCGTCTCGGCCGCGCCCATCGCCGGCACGGTGCCGAGCAGGCCGCCGGTGGCCGGATTGCGGACCTCGAACGACTCGCCGTTCGCCGCGGATTGCCATTCGCCGTTGATGTACGCCTGCTGGCGCAACAGCGACGGATCTTTCAGTGCCAGGTTTTCCGTGCTCATATTGAATAGCCTGCGTTGAAGATGAAACGGCCGCTGCCGTCGGTACGACGGCAGCGGCGCATTCGGTTGACGGGAACTCAGGCCGGTACGCCGACCGTTTCCTTCAGCACTTCCTCGAGGATCGTGAGCGCTTCGTCGAACACGGCCTGCGGAATCGTCAGCGGGAACAGGAAGCGCACGACGTTCGAGTACACGCCGCACACGAGCAGCAGCAGACCGCGCTCGAGCGCACGCGCCTGCACGCGCTTCGTGAAGTCGGCGTCGGGCTCGCCCGTGGCCGGGTTCACGAACTCGACCGCGACCATCGCGCCCGGACCGCGCACGTCGGCGATCGGTGCGATGTCGGCGCGCAGCGCGTTCAGCTTCGCCTTCAGCGCGTCGCCCAGTTGCGTCGCGCGTTCGCACAGCTTCTCTTCGTCGATGATGTCGAGCACCGCGTGCGCCGACGCGACGGCGAGCGGGTTGCCCGCGTACGTGCCGCCGAGGCCGCCGGGCGCTGCCGCGTCCATCACGTCCGCACGGCCGACGACGCCCGACAGCGGCATGCCGCCCGCGAGGCTCTTGGCCATCGTGATCAGGTCGGCCAGCACGTCGTACTGCTGCATCGCGAACAGCTTGCCGGTACGCGCGAAGCCCGTCTGCACTTCGTCGGCGATCAGCATGATGCCGTGCTCGTTACAGATCTTGCGCAGTGCGCGCACGAAGTCGGCCGGCGCCGGGTTGAAGCCGCCTTCGCCCTGGACCGGTTCGAAGATGATCGCGGCGACGCGCTTCGGATCGATGTCGGCCTTGAACAGCATCTCGATCGCCTTGATCGAGTCGGCCGTCGTCACGCCGTGCAGCGGGTTCGGGTACGGTGCGTGGAACACGTCGCCCGGGAACGGACCGAAGTTCAGCTTGTACGGTGCGACCTTGCCGGTCAGCGCCATGCCCATCATCGTGCGGCCGTGGAACCCGCCGGCGAACGCGATGACGCCCGGACGGCCGGTTGCCGCACGCGCGATCTTGATCGCGTTTTCGACGGCTTCGGCGCCGGTCGTGAAGAACGCCGTCTTTTTCGGGTAGTCGCCCGGTGCGCGCGCGTTGATCTTTTCAGCCAGCTCGACGTACGACGCGTACGGGACGATCTGGTAAGCGGTGTGCGTGAAGCAGTTCAGCTGGTCGGCGATCGCCTTGACGATCTTCGGGTGGCGGTGGCCCGTGTTCAGCACGGCGATGCCGGCGGCGAAATCGATGAAGCGGCGGCCCTCGACGTCCCACAGCTCCGCGTTTTCGGCGCGGGCGGCGTAGAAATCGCACATCACGCCGACGCCGCGCGGGGTGGCGGCGTTCTTGCGGGCATGCAGGTCGGCATTCTTCACGGTCAGCTCCTTGATGTTGTGTCCGGTGAGGTAAAAATCGGCCGCGTTGGCAGCCCATGGAGGCGACTATAATCACATTTGGCTCCGGCAATCAGAGCCATTTCAATAAATATTCAGGAGCCAATCATGCGCGCAAGCGTGTTGTCGGACTGGCTGGCGCAGCGCCTCGTGCGCGGCAGCGAGCAGCCCATCTACCGGCAGCTGCACCGGCTGCTGCAGCAGGCGATCCTGTCGCGCGAGCTGCCGGCCGGCACGCGCGTGCCGTCGTCGCGGCTGCTCGCGGCCGAGCTGGGCATCGCGCGCAACACGGTCACGCAGGTGTACGAACAGCTGGCGCTCGAAGGCTACGTGCATTCGGCGACGGGGCGCGGCACGTTCGTCGCCGACAGCGCGCCGGACGAAATCGTCGGCGCGCCGCTCGAGCCGGGCGCGAGCCCGGCGGTGGCGGCCTCGCCGGCGCGGCGGCTGTCGGCGCGCGGCACGCGGCTCGTCGAAGGCGCGGGCGTGTCGAAGCGCCAGGGCGGCGCGTTCATGCCGGGCGTGCCCGACGTGTCGCGCTTTCCGGCGCGTGTCTGGACCCGGCTGCACAACAAGTACTGGCGGCGCCTGCGCCCCGATCTGCTGACCTACGCGCCGGGCGGCGGCCTCGCGCTGCTGCGCGAGGCGCTGGCCGACTATCTGCGCACGTCGCGCTCGGTGCGCTGCACGCCCGAGCAGATCGTGATTACCACCGGGATCCACCAGTCGATCGACCTCGCGGTGCGCGTGCTGACCGATCCGGGCGACGTGATCTGGACCGAGGACCCGTGCTACTGGGGCGTGCGCAGCGTGCTGAACGTGTCGGGGCTGACCACCCGGCCGATCGCGGTGGACGACGAAGGAATCGCGCCGTCGGCCGACGATCTCGCCGAGCCGCCGAAGCTGATGCTGGTCACGCCGTCGCACCAGTATCCGCTCGGCATGGTGATGAGCCTCGCGCGCCGCCGCATGTTGCTCGAATACGCGCGCCAGCACGGCTGCTGGATCATCGAGGACGACTACGACAGCGAATTCCGCTACGGCAGCCGTCCGCTCGCGTCGTTGCAGGGGCTCGATACGGCCGGGCAGGTGATCTACGTCGGCAGCTTCGGCAAGACGCTGTTTCCGGGGCTGCGGGTCGGCTATCTGGTCGCGCCCGAGCCGCTCGCGGAGAGCTTCGCGACCGCGAGCGCCGAGCTGTACCGCGAAGGGCAGCTGCTGCAGCAGGCGGTGCTGGCCGAGTTCATCGCGGACGGGCATTTCGTTTCGCATATCCGCAAGATGCGCACGCTGTACGGACAGCGCCGCGAAGTGCTGCTCGACGCGGTCGCGCGACGCTATGGCGACACGCTGCACGCGCTCGGCAGCGATGCGGGGCTGCATCTCGTCACGCGGCTGCCCGACGGCGCCGACGATCGCGCGGTCGCGCAGGCCGCGCTGGAGCGCAACATCGTCGTGCGGCCGCTGTCCGGCTATTACGCGCAACCGGAGCGCGCGGCATCGGGTTTGCTGCTCGGCTATGCGTGCGTGCCGGAGGACGAGATCGCGACCGCGTTCGCGAAGCTCGCGGAAGCGATCGACGAGCGGGCGTTCGACGGGGTCGTTGCGGCGGCTTGATGGGGAGTGGGCGTGTGTGGGCGTGTGGTGGCGTGGTCGCGACCGGAGGCGGCCGCGTCGTAGGACACGTGCGACGCGACGGTGAACGCGTGACACGCCCGTGTCGTAGCCGAGGCGCCGCGTCGGACCATGCGGTTTGCCCGGTTCGCCCGGTTCGTGCCGACTTCGCGGTTTGCGCCGACGTGGACCGCGGCGCACGCATTCCATCCCGCATTCGGATATCGCGCGTGCTCGCGCGGAATTGTCGATAATGGAACGTTGTTATTCACCGGATACCGACGATGACCGAAGCCACCCTCACTCCGCCCGCCGTTCCGCGCCTGACGAGCCTGTCGCACGGCGGCGGCTGCGGCTGCAAGATCGCGCCGGGCGTGTTGTCCGAGCTGCTGAAGCGGGCCACGCCGCCCGCGTTGTTTCCCGATCTGCTGGTCGGCACCGAAACCTCCGACGACGCGGCCGTCTACCGATTGAACGACGAGCAGGCGATCGTCGCGACCACCGACTTTTTCATGCCGATCGTCGACGATCCGTTCGACTTCGGCCGCATCGCCGCGACCAACGCGCTGTCCGACGTCTACGCGATGGGCGGCAAGCCGATCCTCGCGCTCGCGCTGGTCGGCATGCCGATCAACGTGCTGCCGCACGAGACGATTGCGGCCGTGCTGCGCGGCGGCGAAGCCGTGTGCGCGGAAGCGGGCATTCCGGTGGCGGGCGGCCATTCGATCGATTCGGTCGAGCCGATCTACGGGCTCGCCGCGATCGGCGTCGTGCATCCGTCGCGCGTGAAGCGCAACGCGGCCGCGCGCGCGGGCGACGTGCTCGTGCTCGGCAAGCCGCTCGGCGTCGGCGTGCTGTCCGCCGCGCTGAAGAAGAATCAGCTCGACGCCGCCGGCTACGCGCAGATGCTCGCGACGACCACCAAGCTGAACCGGCCGGGCGCCGAACTCGCGGCATTGCCGGGCGTGCACGCGCTGACCGACGTCACCGGTTTCGGCTTGCTCGGCCACACGCTCGAGCTGGCGCGCGGCGCGGGGCTGACCGCGCGCGTGCATTACGCGTCGCTGCCGTGGCTGGCGGGCGTCGAGGCGTTCGTCGCCGACGGCGTGTTCACCGGCGCGTCGGGGCGCAACTGGGCGGCGTATGGCGCCGACGTGCGGCTCGCCGACAACCTGCCGCCCGTCGCGCAGGCGCTGCTCACCGATCCGCAGACGTCGGGCGGGCTGCTGGTCGCGTGCGCGCCGGAAGCCGTCGACGACGTGCTCGCGTGCTTCCGCGCCGACGGCTTCGACCGTGCGGCCGTGATCGGCGAGATGGTGGACGGGGCGTCGCGCGTCGAGGTCGCGTGACGCGGGTTTCGATCGCGCGGGATCTTCGCCGCTCGTGGTTTCGATCGCGCGGTGGTGATCGGCGAGAGGGTGGACGGGCCGTGGTGAGTCGACATCGTGTGACGCAGATTTCGATCGCACACGATCGTCGCCGCGCGTCGCAATCGACGGCGCGTATCGACAGCCGTCGCGGGCGATGAACGATTTCCTGTTCGGGCTGACGGTCGCGCTGTCGGTCGGCCCCGTCGCGCTGATGATCGCGAACCATGCGCTGCGCGCCGGCATTGCGAGCGGTGTGCGCGCGGCAGCGGGCGTCGCGACGGCCGACGGCTGCTATGCGGTTGCCGCGTTCACGATCGGCGCGATGCTCGCGCACACGCTCGCGTCGCATCTTGCGCAGTTTCGTCTGGTCGGCGCGCTCGTGTTGCTCGCAATGGGCGCACGCATGCTGTGGCACGCGCTGAAAGACCGGCGCCATACGCTCGACGGCGCCGCGCCGCCGCCCGGCACACGGCCGTTCACGTCGATGTTCTTCGTCACGCTCGCGAATCCGCTGACCATCCTGCTGTTCTACGGCTATGCGGCCGCGGCGGCCGGCGCGCACCGGCACTGGCTGCTCGGGGCGGCGTGCGTGTTTGCCGGCAGTCTCGTCGGCCAGCTCGTGTTCGCGTTCGGCGGCAGCGCGATCGCGCGCGTCGTGAAGTCGCCGCGATGGCTCGCGGCGAGCCACGTGCTTGCTGCGCTGGTCGTGCTTGCTTATGGCGTCGCGGGGATCGTCCGCGCGTAGCGGGGCCGGGACGGTCGTCGAAGCCTCGGCCGCTCAGGAATGCCTGCATGCCGTGGCACGCGGCCTCGTAGCGATTCTCAGTGTCGGTCGCAGCGGCGTGCGGCGATTACGGCGCGAACGCGCTGATCCGCGCAACCGGCAACCGGCGTAATCAGCGTAATCAGCGTTATCGGCACCTTCAATCACCCCGCGCCACTCCCCCCCAACCCCCCGTTTCGTAGTCGGGTTCCGCATCGCAGACCCGCGTTCTATACTCGGTCGCGCAGTCTCCGACAGCCGTTCTCACCCAACATCATCGAAACAAGGAACGCCGATGCTGACTCGCTCCATTCTTTCCGCAGCCGCCTTCTCGCTCGCCGCCTGTGCGACCGCGCCGTCGATCGCGCAGGACCATCAGCGCGACGACGCAGGCAACGCGGCCACGACGGCCAACGCCGCATTCGCCGAGACCGCGGCACAGGGCCGCCCGGTCAAGGTCATGATCATCACGATGTTCGGTCCGGAGGGCCAGGCGTGGCTCGACCGGCTCGGCCCGTGGCGCGACGTCGCGGTGCCGGGCCTGTCGCCCGACTATCCGGTCGTCCACTGCAACCGGCAGGACGTCTGCGTGGTGACGACCGGCATGGGCTACGCGAACGCATCGGCGACGATCATGGCGCTCACGTTCTCGCCGCGCTTCGACCTGCGCCGCACCTACTTCCTCGTGTCCGGCATCGCGGGCGTCGACCCCGCGCAGGGCACGGTCGGTTCCGCGGCGTGGTCGAAATACCTCGTCGATTTCAGCCTGCAGTGGGAGCTCGACGCGCGCGAGATTCCCGCCGGCTGGAACACCGGCTTCCTCGGCATCAACACGAAGAGCCCGAGCGACAAGCCGCCGCTCGACTACCGCACCGAAGTGTTCCAGCTCAACGCGCAGCTGACCGATGCCGCCTATGCGCTGTCGCGCAACGTCGTGCTTGCCGACAGCGCGCAGGCGCAGGCCGCGCGCGCGAAGTTCACGTATGCGCCGGCGAACCGGCCGCCGACGGTGATCCAGTGCGACACGTCGTCGGGCAATACGTGGTTCTCGGGCACGCTGATCGGCGAGCGCGCGCGTCAATGGACCAAGATCCTCACCGACGGCAAGGGCACCTACTGCATGACCGCGCAGGAAGACAACGCGACGTACGAGGCGCTCAAGCGCGCGGCGAGCGTGAAGCGCGTCGACCTGTCGCGCGTCGCCGTGCTGCGCACCGGCTCCGACTTCGACCGCCCGTATGCGGGCCAGACGAGCGCCGACAACCTGCTGAACTACGCGGATCAGGGCGGCTTCGCGCCCGCGACGGAAAACCTCTATCGCGCGGGCAATCCGCTCGTGCAGGACATCGTCACGCACTGGGGCGAATGGCGCGACGGCGTGCCGCGTCGATGACGCACCGGCGCTCGCATCGGCGCGTGACGGACGCGTTCAGTGCGGTTGCGACGACGAACGAAACGGCGTCCAGACGGGCGTCGTGTCGTCCCAATGATCGAGCGGCGAAGGAAGTTGATCGTTCATCACGGACTCCTGCAACTGACTGACGTGTGTCGGGTTCGCGACGCCGCGCGACGGACGATCCGTCGCGCGGCGTCATGCGTTTACCGGCCTGCGCCGGCGAGCTGGTTGCCTTCGGGCGTCGGGCGATACGGGCCTTGCGCGAGCTCGACACCTTGCGGATACGAATTCACCTTGCGCAGGTATGCGAGCGTGCCGTCGCGGCGTGCCTGTTCGACTTCCGCATTGACTTCGGCGCGCGTGCGCGGGCCGTTGCTCGGCTGCGTGTACGACGCGCCGGCGTAGTTGGCGGCTTGCGGCGCATTGGTATCGGCGAATGCCGGCGCGGACACGGCGAGTGCGAGTGCGATGGCGGAGAGAAGATGGCGGCGGTTCATGACGTAACTCCTGTGTTGGTCGGAGTTGGCGCAAGAGCGCTCGCTCCGGTCCCGTCGAACGGGATGTTGGATGCGCAACGATGTGCGCGACAGGGTTAACTCTAGGTGTGTGTCCCGGCGCGATAAATGCAGCTGATGCGAATTGAATTGTCGCGATGCTGGAACAATCGCGATCCGTCACGGCCGCACGGTGCTGCCGGAATCGCGCACAGCCGCCTGTGGCGCGGCTCGCGGCGACGCGGCCCGACTTCGCGACGGCGTGTCGGCGCGACGCGGCGATTGCCGCGCGCGATGCAAAGGTGTGATGCGGATTCCGGAAAGACGCGATGTGCGCGCCGCTGCGACGTCTGCAGGAGCACGACGCATCCGCGGAAGGAGAACGTGCTGGAAGGCCGACCGATCGAGGTATGAAGAAAGCGCGGAGACGCGCGAGCGCGCGGCCCGCGCGCCGCTCGTCAGACTAAGCGACTAAGCGGCTACGCGACCCACTCGTTGATGACCGGCGTGTCGAGCGCCGGCGCGCGCTCGGCTTCCTCGAACGTGCGCTTGCTGCACGTCGCGTCGAGGCTGCCCTTGCCGCTCAACAGCGGGCAGCGGTCGAACACTTCGGCGATCCAGTCGACGAACACGCGCACCTTCGGCGACAGGTGGCGGCTGTGCGGATACACGACCGAGATCGGCATCGGCAGCGGCTTCAGGCCCGGCAGAACTTCCTTGAGCCGGCCGTCGCGCAGGTGCGGCAGCACCATGAACAGCGGCGGCTGGATCAGCCCGAAGCCTTCGAGCCCGCAGGTCACGTACGCGTCGGCATCGTTCACCGACACGATCGCGTTCATCTTCACTTCGACTTCCTTGCCGTCGGTCAGGAACGTCCAGTCGATCGTGCGGCCGGTGCGGCTCGAAAAGTAATTGACCGCCTTGTGCTCGGCGAGATCTTCGATGCTGCGCGGCTCGCCGTACTTGTCGAGATACGCGGGCGCGGCGACCGACACGCATTCGAACAGGCCGACCCGCCGTGCGACGAGCGACGAATCCTGCAGCGCGCCGACGCGGATCACGCAGTCGACGCCTTCCTGCAGCAGGTCGACCGGACGATCCGACAAGCCGAGCTGCAGATCGATGTCCGGATAGCGCGTGTGGAATTCGCACAGCGACGGAATCACCAGCAGCCGCCCGATCGAGCCCGGCATGTCGATGCGCAACTTGCCGTGCGGCTTGCGGTTGTTGTTCTGGAAGCTTGCTTCGGTTTCCTCGACATCGGCGAGGATCCGCACGCAACGTTCGTAGTACGCGGCGCCGTCGGGCGTGAGCGACAGACGGCGCGTGGTCCGGTGCATCAGTCGCACGCCGAGGAACGCTTCGAGATTCTGGATGATCGTCGTGACGGACGCCCGCGGCAGGCTCAGCGTTTCTGCTGCCTTGGTGAAGCTGCTTGTATCGACGACGCGAGTAAACACCTGCATGGCCTGAAGCCGGTCCATCACAACCTCCACGATCTAATGAGCCTCAGGAACAAAGAGGCTGCGTCACTTTATAGGCGACGCAGCCTGGGATTGTTCGGGGGCGTTGAATTGTGTTGCCGGATTATAGGCATTTATCCCAATGTCTGCCGGACCCAGAATTCGTTCCATCTCGAAATGGATGCCGCATCGTCATGGACGCTTCTGAATTCAGCAAATTCCTGAAAGCCGCATTGCCCGCCGAAGCCAGAGCCGGCGCGGCATTGACGGTCGCGGACGTGGAAATTCCCGGCTACGCGCAGGACATCGCGTTGCGTCTGTATCGGCGTGCCGACAAAACCGGATTGCCGGTAGTGCTTTACTTTCACGGCGGCGGTTTCGTGCGCGGCACGCTCGACGACGCCGATTTCGCCGCGCGCTTTTTAGCAGAACGCTTACCGGCTCTCGTAGTGTCGGTCGATTATTCGCTCGCGCCGGCCTTTCCGTTTCCGGCCGCGCCGGAGGATGCGTATCGCGCGGCCGTCTGGGCCGCGACGCGCGCCCGCGCGTTCGGCGGCAATCCGAAGAAGATCGGCGTCGCGGGGCACGATGCGGGCGGCCAGCTCGCGAACTGTCTCGCGTTCATCGCGCGCGATCGCGGCGAGGTGCCGATCGCCGCGCAGGCGCTGTTCGGGCCGATGCTCGATCCGAGCATGACCCGCATCGGCGACGCCGACCGCTTGTCGTCCGACATCACCGCCCGCGAATGCGCGGCCTGCTATCGCGCGTACCTGCCGCAGGCCGCGCAGCGCATGCACCCGTATGCGGCGCCGCTCGAATCGGTGCGCCTCGCGGGGCTGCCGCCGACGCTGATCGTCACCGCGCAGAACGACGTGCTGCACGTCGAGGCGGAGAAATATGCGGGCTGCCTGATTTCGTCGGGCGTGCTCACGCAGGTGATCCGCTACCCGGACGTCACGCACGCCGCGCTCGCGACCCATGCGGCCGCGCTGGAGGAGGCCGTGCGCTTCTTCCAGTGCCGCTTCCAGGCCCGTCAGCCGAATCGTTCCGAATAACCACACCAATCCTCGCTTACCGGAGATCCACATGGCCATCCTACGCACCACCCGCTCCCGAATCGCCACCGCGGCGATCGCGACGCTCGCCGTCGTCGGTCTCGGCACGTTCGGCGCGATGCGCGTGAACGCGAACGCGCCCGACAAGGCCGCAGCGCCGCTGCCCGAAGTGGACGTCGCGACCGTCGTGCCGCAAACCGTCACCGATTGGCAAAGCTACTCGGGCCGCCTCGAGGCGGTCGAGAAGGTCGACGTGCGTCCGCAGGTGTCGGGCACCATCGTCGCGGTGAACTTCAAGGACGGCGCGCTCGTGAAGAAGGGCGACGTGCTGTTCGTGATCGACCCGCGCCCGTACCAGGCCGAGACCGATCGCGCCGCCGCGCAACTCGCGGCCGCGCAGGCGCGCAACGGCTACGCGCAGAGCGACTGGCAGCGCGCGCAGCGGCTGATCGGCGACAACGCGATCGCGAAGCGCGACTACGACGAGAAGCAGAACGCGGCGCGCGAGGCGAGCGCGAACCTGAAGGCGGCCGAAGCCGCGCTCGAAACGGCGCGCATCAATCTCGGCTATACGCGCATCACCGCGCCCGTGTCGGGCCGCGTGTCGCGCGCCGAGATCACCGTGGGCAACGTGGTGTCGGCGGGCGCCGCGGCGACGCCGCTGACGACGCTCGTATCGGTGTCGCCGATCTACGCGTCGTTCGACGCGGACGAACAGACCTACCTGCAATACATCAACGGCGCGCGCGACGGCCGCAAGGTGCCGGTCGAGCTCGGCCTCGCGAACGAAACCGGCTATTCGCGCAGCGGCGTGATCGACTCGGTCGACAACCGGCTCGACACGTCGTCCGGCACGATCCGCGTGCGCGCGCGCTTCGACAACGCTGACGGCACGCTGGTGCCGGGCCTCTACGCGCGCGTGAAGGTCGGCGGCAGCGCGCCGCACCCGGCATTGCTCGTCGACGATGCGGCGATCAACACCGACCAGGACAAGAAGTTCGTGTTCGTCGTCGACCAGCAGGGCCGCGTGTCGTACCGCGAAGTGCAGCAGGGCATGCAGCACGGCAACCGGCGCGTGATCGTGAGCGGGCTTGCCGCCGGCGATCGCGTGATCGTGAACGGCACGCAGCGCGTGCGGCCGGGCGAGCAGGTCAAGCCGCACATGGTGCCGATGACGGGCGGCGACGATCCGTCCGCGCCGCTCGCGGACGCCGCGAAGCCGGCCGCACCGGCGAAGGCGGAATCGTAAGCGGCACGCCGCTTCGATTTCCGCGTTCAACCAGACAGAGCCACCCATGAACATTTCCAAATTCTTTATCGACCGGCCGATCTTCGCAGGCGTGCTATCGGTGATCATCCTGCTCGGCGGGGTGATCGCGATGTTCCTGCTGCCGATCTCCGAGTATCCGGAAGTCGTGCCGCCGTCGGTGATCGTGAAGGCGCAGTATCCGGGCGCCAACCCGAAGGTGATCGCCGAGACGGTCGCATCGCCGCTCGAGGAGCAGATCAACGGCGTCGAGGACATGCTGTACATGCAGTCGCAGGCGAACAGCGACGGCAACATGACGATCACCGTCACGTTCAAGCTCGGCACCGATCCCGACAAGGCCACGCAGCTCGTGCAGAACCGCGTGAACCAGGCGCTGCCGCGCCTGCCGGAGGACGTGCAGCGGCTCGGCATCACCACGGTGAAGAGCTCGCCGACGCTGACGATGGTGGTCCACCTGATCTCGCCGGACAACCGCTACGACATGACCTACCTGCGCAACTACGCGCTGATCAACGTGAAGGATCGCCTGTCGCGGATCCAGGGCGTCGGTCAGGTGCAGCTGTGGGGTTCGGGCGACTATGCGATGCGCGTGTGGCTCGATCCGCAGAAGGTCGCGCAGCGCGGGCTGTCGGCCGAGGACGTCGTGCAGGCGATCCGCGAGCAGAACGTGCAGGTCGCGGCCGGCGTGATCGGCGCGTCGCCGTCGCTGCCGGGCACGCCGCTGCAGCTGTCGGTGAACGCGCGCGGCCGTCTGCAGACCGAAGACGAGTTCGGCGACATCGTCGTGAAGACGACGCCCGACGGCGGCGTCACGCATCTGCGCGACATCGCGCGGATCGGGCTGGATGCGTCCGAGTACGGGCTGCGCTCGCTGCTCGACAACAAGCCGGCCGTCGCGATGGCGATCAACCAGTCGCCGGGTGCGAACTCGCTGCAGATCTCCGACGAAGTGCGCAAGACGATGGCCGAGCTGAAGCAGGACATGCCGGCCGGCGTCGACTACAAGATCGTCTACGACCCGACGCAGTTCGTGCGTTCGTCGATCAAGGCCGTCGTGCACACGCTGCTCGAGGCGATCGCGCTGGTCGTGATCGTCGTGATCGTGTTCCTGCAGACCTGGCGCGCGTCGATCATTCCGCTGATCGCGGTGCCGGTGTCGATCGTCGGCACGTTCTCGCTGCTGCTCGCATTCGGGTATTCGATCAACGCGCTGTCGCTGTTCGGGATGGTGCTCGCGATCGGGATCGTGGTCGACGATGCGATCGTCGTGGTCGAGAACGTCGAGCGCAACATCGAAAGCGGGATGAACGCGCGGCAGGCGACCTACAAGGCGATGCAGGAGGTCAGCGGGCCGATCATCGCGATCGCGCTGACGCTCGTCGCCGTGTTCGTGCCGCTCGCGTTCATGTCGGGCCTGACCGGCCAGTTCTACAAGCAGTTCGCGATGACCATCGCGATCTCGACGGTGATCTCGGCGTTCAACTCGCTGACGCTGTCGCCGGCGCTGTCCGCGATTCTGCTCAAGGGCCACGGCGACAAGGAAGACTGGCTCACGCGCGTGATGAACCGCGCGCTCGGCGGCTTCTTCCGCGGCTTCAACAAGGTGTTCCATCGCGGCGCCGAGAACTACGGCCGCGGCGTGCGCGGCGTGCTGTCGCGCAAGACGCTGATGCTCGGCGTGTATCTCGTGCTGGTGGGCGCGACCGTGCTCGTGTCGCGGATCGTGCCGGGCGGCTTCGTGCCCGCGCAGGACAAGGAATACCTGATCGCGTTCGCGCAGTTGCCGAACGGCGCGTCGCTCGACCGCACCGAGAAAGTGATCCGCGACATGGGCTCGATCGCGCTGAAGCAGCCGGGCGTCGAGAGCGCGGTCGCGTTCCCGGGGCTGTCGGTGAACGGCTTCACCAATAGCTCGAGCGCGGGCATCGTGTTCGTCACGCTGAAGCCGTTCTCCGAACGGCACGGCAAGGCGCTGTCGGCCGGCGCGATCGCTGGTGCGCTGAACCAGAAGTACGGCGCGATCAAGGACTCGTTCGTCGCGGTGTTCCCGCCGCCGCCGGTGCTCGGCCTCGGCACGCTCGGCGGGTTCAAGATGCAGATCGAGGATCGCGGCGCGGTGGGCTACGCGAAGCTGTCGGATGCGACCAACGACTTCATCAAGCGCGCGCAGCAGGCGCCTGAACTCGGTCCGTTGTTCACCAGCTATCAGATCAACGTGCCGCAGCTCAACGTCGATCTCGATCGTGTGAAGGCGAAGCAGCTCGGCGTGCCGGTGACCGACGTGTTCAACACGATGCAGGTGTATCTCGGCTCGCTGTACGTGAACGACTTCAACCGCTTCGGGCGCGTGTACCAGGTGCGCGTGCAGGCCGATGCGCCGTTCCGGCAGCGTGCGGACGACATCCTGCAGCTGAAGACGCGCAACGATCGCGGCGAGATGGTGCCGTTGTCGTCGCTCGTCACGGTGACGCCGACGTTCGGCCCGGAAATGGTCGTGCGCTACAACGGCTACACGGCGGCCGACATCAACGGCGGCCCGGCGCCGGGCTTCTCGTCGGGGCAGGCGCAGGCCGCGATCGAGCGCATCGCGCATGAAACGCTGCCGCGCGGCGTGCGGTTCGAGTGGACCGACCTCACGTACCAGCAGATTCTGGCGGGCGATTCGGCGATGTACGTGTTCCCGATCAGCGTGCTGCTCGTGTTCCTCGTGCTGGCCGCGCTGTACGAGAGCCTGACGCTGCCGCTCGCGGTGATCCTGATCGTGCCGATGAGCATTCTGTCGGCGCTCACGGGCGTGTGGCTCACGCAGGGCGACAACAACATCTTCACGCAGATCGGGTTGATGGTGCTGGTCGGGTTGTCGGCGAAGAACGCGATCCTGATCGTCGAATTCGCGCGCGAGCTCGAGCATGACGGACGCACGCCGCTCGAGGCCGCGATCGAGGCGAGCCGGCTGCGGTTGCGCCCGATCCTGATGACGTCGATCGCATTCATCATGGGGGTGGTGCCGCTCGTCACGTCGACCGGCGCCGGTTCGGAAATGCGTCATGCGATGGGTGTCGCGGTGTTCTTCGGGATGCTCGGCGTGACGCTGTTCGGGCTGATGCTGACGCCGGTGTTCTACGTCGTGCTGCGCACGCTGGCGGGCGGCAAGATTCACGTGGCCGGCAAGGACTCGGCCGGCTACGGCGGGCCGGCCCACGGCGTACCGGCTTCGGATGCTTGAGGACAACAAGATGGACAACATGCACAACACGAACGGCCTGCTGCGCGTCGCGAAGCTGGCGGCCGCGAGCACTCTGCTCGCGACGCTGCTCGCCGCGTGCGCGGTAGGACCCGACTACAAGCGCCCGGACGTGGCGACGCCCGCGGCGTTCAAGGAAGCGCCGACGCTCGCCGCCGGCGAGCAGGCCGGCACGTGGAAGACCGCCGAGCCGGCCGACGCCGAGCATCGCGGCGAATGGTGGAAAGTGTTCGGCGATCCGGTGCTCGACGCGCTGGAGTCGCAGGCGCTCGCCGCGAACCAGAACCTGAAGGCCGCGGCCGCGCGCGTCGAGGAAGCGCGTGCGGCGACCCGCACCGCGCGCTCGCAGTGGTTCCCGCAGGTCGGCGTCGGGTTCGGGCCGACGCGCGAGGGGGCGTCGTCGGCGTCGCAGTTCCAGCCGCAGGGCACGGGGCCGACCAACGCGACGCTGTGGCGTGCGCAGGGCACGGTGTCGTACGAGGCCGACCTGTTCGGCCGCGTGAGCCGCAACGTCGAGGCGTCGCGTGCCGACCAGGCGCAGAGCGAGGCGCTGTTCCGTTCGGTGCAGCTCGCGCTGCAGGCGGACGTCGCGCAGAACTACTTCGAGCTGCGCCAGCTCGATTCGGACCAGGATCTGTACCGTCGCACGGTCGAGCTGCGCGAAGAGGCGCTGAAGCTCGTGCAGCGCCGCTTCAACGAAGGCGACATCAGCGAGTTGGACGTGTCGCGTGCGAAGAACGAGCTGGCGAGCGCGCAGGCCGATGCGGTCGGCGTCGCGCGGCGGCGCGCGGCGTCCGAGCATGCGCTCGCGATCCTGCTCGGCAAGGCGCCCGCGGACTTCGCGTTCAAGGAAACGCCGATCGTGCCGGTCGCGGTGAAGATCCCGGCCGGGCTGCCGTCGGCGCTGCTCGAACGCCGCCCGGATGTGGCGGCGGCCGAGCGCGCGATGGCTGCCGCGAACGCGCGGATCGGCCTTGCGAAGTCGGCGTATTTCCCGAAGCTCGATATCACGGGCGCGTTCGGGTATGAGGCGTCGACGCTCGGCGATCTGTTCCTGTGGTCGAGCCGCACGTTCCTGCTCGGGCCGTTCGCCGGCACCGCGCTGACGCTGCCGCTGTTCGACGGCGGACGTCGTGCGGCCGGCGTGCAGCAGGCGCGCGCGCAGTACGACGAGCAGGTCGCGAACTACCGCCAGCAGGTGCTCGTCGCGTTCCGCGAGGTCGAGGACAATCTCGCCGATCTGCGGTTGCTCGACGATCAGATTCGGGCTCAGGATGCCGCGGTCAATGCGTCGCGCCGTTCGGCGACGCTGTCGCGTACGCAGTATCAGGAAGGGGAAGTGGCGTACCTCGACGTGATCGATAGCGAGCGGTCGGTGCTGCAGTCGCAATTGCAGGCGAATCAGTTGACTGGGGCGCAGGCGGTTTCGACCGTCAATCTCATTCGTGCGCTTGGCGGCGGGTGGGGACCGGCGCCGACGGCGGTCGGCGATGCGGCGACCGGCAAGGCGGAGGTGGCGGCGCGGTGAAGGGG
>NZ_PQMX01000049.1:0-48143 GCF_004368385.1 Burkholderia sp. B10
GGATAGCGGGTGGCGAAGTGCGTGTGCGACGATGCCAAACGATGTGCGTGGTGGGCGGGCGATGCGAGCGGCAGGAAGCGCGAAGGGCGTGCAATGGTCGCCACGGACGTGTTTTATAAGCCCGATCGTCAACACGGTCTCGCGGACGACCTGTTACCCGTCGAGTTTGAACGGCGCTACGCGCTGAGCGGCCCATCTATGAAACTCTGGCCCGTTCAGCTCGCCATCTTGCGTTCGGGCAAATTGAATCCGCCATCTGCGCGGGCTGCCCCATGCGGGCCGTGGCGTCAATCTGCGCGCGTTCCGCAATCGAGTGCCCGCTGACGAATCAGGTTGCGCGGACTGATACGGGTTACGTGACCATATTCGCACGAGCCGGTGTTTTTTCTTCAACCCTCGGCAGGTCGAATCCAGACAAACCAGCCCATGCTTTTACGCTGCATTTCGCAAGACTCGACCGGGACCCGGCATTGGGCGCGATTCGTCTCGTTGAACGGGTATATGCGACAAAAATGCGTTGTCTGCAGTACAAATGTTCGGGGCGCGCTGATCGCCGTGTCCAGCAAGGCTCCGAGGCAATCGACGTAATCGGCGGGTTTCGTTCGGTTAAGCGGTTATCATAGCGACGTCAATCGTTGGCGCGCCCGACACTGTTCAGCGCAATAGCATCAGACGGAGACATGGCGTTTTACTGTCCGGCCGGTTCATAATTTCGCGCGATGGATCATCTGCTTCCGCATTACGAACGAGAACTTTCACTACTGCGCCGATCAGTTGCAATCTTTGCAACGCGCTATCCCAAAATTGCCGTTCGCCTCGGGATTTCCGGGGACCACTCCGAGGATCCCCACGTTGAACGGATGCTGCAGTCGTTCGCTCTCCTCGCCGCGGATATAGGCAGCCGGCTCGACGACAACTATCCGGAATTCGCCGAGGCGCTCCTCGGGATGCTGTATCCCCAGTTTCTTCGAACCATTCCCGCGTGCGCAATTGCCCAGTTCGATGTCTCAGACATGTTCGACAAGCTCACTGAGCCGTCGCTTATTGCCCGCGGCACGGAACTGGCGAGCAAAACGGACGACTGCCTGTTCCGAACCGTATATGACGTAACGTTAGCTCCCGTGCGAATCTCGGCGGCGCGCTACGCGTCTGCAACCGCAGTTCCCTCCAACGTCGTGCTGCCCACCGGCACAACCGGTCTGCTCTCCATCACCTTTGAGGCTGCGCGCCCCGACTTTCGCTTCGAAGCCGTTCCAAGCCCGTTGCGCATCCATGTCAACGGCCCTCGCGAAATCGTCGGTGCGGCAATGGATACGATGACGATGCGCACGGCGGCCGCCTTCGTCGAAAACGCCGAACGTCGCTGGTCAACGCTGGCCACACCGCCGCTCGGCGCCGCCGGCGACGATCAGGCCGAGAAGCTTGTCGACGAAGACGACGGCCCGCCCGCGCTGCGGCTACTGAGCGAATATTTTGCGTTTCCGAAGAAATTCGATTTCGTTGACCTCGATCTCGCCGCGCTCGCGCATACGGCGGGCTCCAGCCAGCAGCTCACTTTGCATCTCGCCATTTGCGGCGTTCATTCAGAGTCGTGGACGGCACAGCAACTAAAAAATCTGTCGGCGGACAATCTGAAGCTCTTTTGCACGCCGATCGTCAACCTGTTTCGGCTTACGTCGCTACCACTCAAGCGGAATCCGATCACGAACACGTATCCCGTGCAATCCCAGAATACGGACGTTGCGGGTGTTGAAGTTTGGTCTGTCGACTCGGTCCGTGCCACGACGGCTAGCTCCAGAGCGAGCATCATCCATCCGTTCGTGTCGCTCATGCACGGCAGTTCCGCCAAGCCGGCCGGCCCCTATTGGATTCTCGCGCACCATAACGCGGCCTCGCCATCGGGAAAGAAGGAAACTGCGGTCAGCTTGGTCGGCCCCGACGGCCGACCGGCAACCGACACCGGAATCGAACAAATAACGGCCGACGTTACCTGTTCGAATGGCAGTTTCCCGCACACGATGCGGGCCGGCGCCGAAAATGGTGATCTGGTGAACGAGCAGGGAACGATGGTTTCACGCATCGTTATGCTGGACGCCCCGACCGAAGTCGCGCGATTGTCGAGCCAAGGCGACGCGGCTTGGCGGCTCATCACGCAGTTTGCCCCACACTCGATCGAATTGACTCGCACCGGGCTTGCCGAGCTGAAACGCCTGCTCCGCCAATTCACTGCTCATTCAGCGGGGCACGCAAAACTGCTCGATGGACTGACGAACCTGAGCCATCGGGCCAAACAACTCTGGCTTCCAGGAAAACCGATGCCGAGCTTCGTACGCGGTCTGGAAGTGACGTTGACGATCGACGAACAAGCGTTTGCGGCCATCAGCTTGAACGCGTTCATCGGCGTGATGGACCACTTCTTCGCTGTGCATGCGCCGGCGACCAGCTTTGTTCAGCTTGTCGTGATGTCGGCGAACACTGGCGGCGAAATTCGACGTTGTGCGCCACGACCAGGCACAGTCATGCTCGCCTGATTTCTCTATCACCAAACCGTGAAGATCAAGTCACTCGGTAGCGCGTGCCGCTCAGGTAAGGCTCGAAATCAGGTGACACCCGCAGGTCGCCCGGTGACCGTGCCGGGCAATCGGAACACCGTTATCCGTCATTGATTCATCGCCCTCTTCGATCAAATTCGGTTTGACGTCTGGGTGTTGGGGGCAGGTTACCTCGTCCCCCTTGCGAGCAACGAAACGGCCGTCGAAACGCATCGTCGATGAACCCGTGATCACCTTGCCGCCGTGGTCTGTATCATCACCGACGCGGATGAAATTCATCATCGTAGAATACCTTACGAACGATAGCGAAAATAGTGAATACCATATTCGAGATCCGGATTCTCCGACCTCATCTGCTTCGACGAACGCACCAGATTAATCCTACGTACGTCGCTCCAGCCGTAGCACGAGAAAATGACTTCAGCCAATTTGGCAAAGCGCTTCATCTTCAGATAAGCGCGATAAAATAAGATCCAGAATATCAATAGAGAAAAGGCACCTGCCCCGCCGAGCACTATCACGAGAGTCGTCCTGTCGATACCACCTGCATCACGTGACAGCATGAAGCACATTAGGGCGTAGATCGGCACAAAAAACCACAGCATGATCTTCATCAGCCATCGATAAAGGGCAGTCCTGCCCCTCGTCGCATGCGGGTACACCGCAACCGTATCGTCCCCGACTCTCCGGACCGAATACGCAAAGTACCGGTCACGCGGCCTCGGTTCCGCAACAATTTCAACCTCGTCACCATCTGTCATCGGCATCTTCCAGAGCCATCCCTCGATCTGCTTGCCGTCGAGTTCAAATTCCACCCAGTCAGCTTCCTCCTCGGAATTCGCCGACGATTGGACCAATCCGATCGCAAATGCCCCCATGCCGGCCAACGCAGCACCTGCGGCCGTTGCCTGCATATAAGCATGCTCGGTATCATTCAAGACAAAGTCCTGCTGACGCCGTCGGCACTTCAACCTGCTGATCGTGCCTCGCAATACCTGAACTGGGTATTCACGCTCTAAGCTCATGCCATCTCCGTCATTGCCTTATCGAAGGCTTTTTCCTGCTCTACCATATCCGCGTACTTTTCGACACTGTGATCTTTCACACGAAGAATAGCCTCTTGCCCGGTGCCAAATGCACAGCGAGAACACCACGATTCCAACTCGTTCGGGGTCAGGACATCGGCAAGCGCTTGAAGTGCAAACACCGCAATCGTCGCCTCCCACGTAATCAGCATGCTTACCACTCGGAGCGATGCAACCATTGCCACCCGCGAGGCAACAGTCTCGACCGCCATGATGACCACTCTATTCCCTGAGCGGGCCGCCAACTTCTTGAATAACGGTGCAGCAGTACTGATGGCGTCGATGACGAAGGCCGTGCCGGAGGCGACGCCCAGCAACGTTTTGGCGACCAAAACCCACATTACGTCATACTGGCCACTCTTCAGCTTTTTTTGAGTTGCCCCATAGTCCAACCACGCTGCAGCAAATGCCCCAGCTCCGGACAAAAAGCCCCCCACCATCTTCCAACTCATCGTCCGAACAGCCTTCTTCAGCGTCCCGTAGTACGGAGTCATCGTGATTGTGATGATCGACGCACTGAGCGATGCGCCCGACTTGATCAATTTGGTGGTGGTATCTTCGTCCTTGGCCTCCGACAACAGATGCCAGAAGTTCACCAGCTCACATAGCGCAGCAACCACCGCAATACGACCCAGACGAAGCTCCTTCATCGCGTTCGCATCATTGTCGGCCTTCAACTTTTCCCACACTTCATACAGCTCGGTGGTTGGGTTCGGCCCCGCCTTTGTCGACGCCACTAACACGGTTCGCGCCGTACGAAAGCGTTGCAAAATTTCGCTTCGGCTCACTTTGTCATACAGCGCCTGCTTGCGGACGAGTGCCAGCGCATCCTCGACCGGTAAGCCCGCTCGCTGGAGAAACAGCGTCTGAACAATCTTCTCCCCGACAAAATCCCCCAACTTATTGATTCGGAGTTTGTCGAAAACACGGTCACCGATAGTCATGAGCAAAACGTCACGCCCTTGCTCTTTGTACATTGCCCCCAAGTATGAGATCTTCGCCGAGTTTGTTTCGAGCGCCAACTTTGAATATTTCTTATAGTAGTCAGTCAGTTTTCCAATATACTTCACCGCCGTTACGACATATTTGACACCATCGTCCTCTAATGGCTTATCCTTGTGCTCCAGCGCGCTCGCCAGCAATTTCCCAAGTTCCTCGCGGCCTGCGGGATGATTCATGGCGACCGCTCGCCACACTATGCTTTCCTTGTCCGTCGGCTTCCAACGCCCCACCAGATCATCGAGAATCGTAAGTCCTTTGGGTGTGGACCCCAACCCGTCGATTGCCATTGCTACCGCAACCTCGAACTCGAAGCTGTCACTAAGATCGTCGCAGTAATAGTCCTCAAGCGTGTCCACAAGAAGTTTTGCCCGCAACCATTTCCCGACATCGTCGCTACGCGTTTCCTGCAATTTAAACACCGCGTCTTGCAATTTCTTGTATGGCTTGCGGAAATCCTCGATGCGCTTGCGCTGAAGTCGAGCTTCGTATCGAGACCATTCGAACTTCTGCATTCCGTCCAGATTCCGATCATGGAAGCCGGGTTGCGCTTTCGCATATTCACGCGCTTCGTTCATGATTTCGTCGCGGTACTTGCCAAGGTAAGGCGCGCTTGAACTCGCGCTGCCCGCGCGGCTAAATCGGCCAATCTGGATAAGACGCGTCTGATAGCTTCCCGGGATGTTGTTGGCAGCCATCCAGTCGAGATCGTCATAATACGCATTGACCTCCTTGGCACGCGCAGCATCGGCGCCCGCCAGTGCTCTGGTGCGTTGCGCCGCCAAACCAGCTCGGGCTGTCGCCGAGCCGAGCGGAGTCATGGCATGCGCCTCTTTCGCCATGGCCTCCTGGTTCGCGAGACTCTGTTTCGTACGCGAATCGACGATACGTTTGGCCGTGTCGATGTCATTCAGGGCCATCACTTTCATGCCGACTTCCTGCTGCGATCCGTATCGGTCGAGCCAGGACACCGGGTCGTTGCGAAAGCCGTTCAGTTCGTGAACGTTGCCGACCGCATCCCACAAAGCGAACAACATTGGGGGATAGTTCGACGGAGTAGCCCGGCCTCCACCAGAATCCGTTTGTCCAACGTGGACCATCATTTTCACAAGCGACTGGCTCGCCGACAGTGGCGATGCCTGTCGGATGTTCAAAGGATAACGCGACACCTCACGGGCAAGCAGATCTTCTCGATAGCTACCATCGTCTGCAGTAAAGCGCTCCTTGTCGTCAAACGGGCGCAACTGTTTTGCGTCTAGGCCCGGCATGTACTCGAGTACATCGTTAACTGACGACTCAGTTGCAACGACCGCGTGACCTGTCCCATCCTTTCCGGTAGCGATCCATTTTGACGGCTCGATCCATTGCATGCGTTGTTCACGCAAGTCTGCGTAAATCTCGTATTTATCGAATGTTCGTGGATGCCATGCAAGTTGCGAGAATGCGATATAGACCTTGCCCGTACAGAGTTCGGGCTGCTCGATCGCGATGACATCCATCGGTACGGCTATGGCACACAATGCACAGTTCGGATGGGTCGTCGGAACGGACGGGAGCGGTCGCGACTGCTTCCATAACCGACCGTCTTCAGTCACCTTGTACACTTCCCAGTAATTAGGACCACGTGCACCTACTTCGTAGAAAAGATAGAGCCACCCGTCGCGCAAGGTCCGCAAACCATACTGATGCTCGGAGAGGCTAACATTGGTGACACGGTCGCCGACGATGCCGGCGGGCATCTTGGCCTTGATCGTGTTGGGCAAGACTGCGTACCGCACCGGCAAGATCGGCAACCCCGTCTTCTCACAGTTGGCACATTTCTGGTTATTTGCTGCCATACGCTCTCTTCGTATCGAATTCAGGCAATTTTGCCAACACCAATCAACGGGGCGACGAAGCGCTCAATCGCTCGTACCAAGCACCGTCTCTAATTTCTACAATGTCTTGTTCCGTCAATACACTAACTGCTGCCGTATAAAACTTGTCTGGCGCTCTAGCACCCAAAAGCTGCAGCACCTTCGGATGTAGGTCGAACTGCGGGTGCCATGCTAGAGCACTCTCGACAAATGCCACGCGATCGTCCCGGTCGAACAGTCCATAGTGCTCTGCACGCTCCGCGGCAGCGACTGCTGCAGCAATTTCGGAGGGTTCCGGTTGGCGATCAACCTTCATGGCATACAACGCAAGCGCTCTATTGACCGATCCGTGACGATGAATCTGCTGCCACTGCTCGGTCGTCAACGACAGATCGGCACGTGACCCGGCCAACACACTGTACGTGCGAGGTTTAGCGCTCGCGTCAAGCGCATGCCATACCTTTACGGGCCCTAGTAGCGTCTGCTGTTGTTCTTGGGAGAGCACTGGCCAGATCAGACTAAGGGCTCGCGTGTCGTAGAAGCGCAGCACACACGGCAGCCCTTCCTCGTTGTACTGCAAAACGTGGCGGCCCCAATGCTCCGCGACCTCGTCCAACGATGCGTCACTGGCGAGCCACCCACCGACGCGCTGCCCCAGTCCTTCGGCCATTGACATAGGACGACGGTCCTCGAAGGCAATCCTCACACTCTCCGCAAATGCTCCAGCCCCTTCCGGAGTATTAAGGTCCAACTCAACGAGATATGGCCGGTGATTGTCAGGAAACGCATCGTGCATCACCTCCACGATCGCACGCTTCAATTGGCGGAACCGCTGGGCTTCCTCGTCGTCATTCGTGAAATCTCGCTGACTCGGATCGACGACAAGATAGCAGTGCATCTCCGGCCGCTTGCTGAAGTATGTGCGCAAGCTGCTGACGGCCGCGTCTATCGCGATGACCTCCGGCGAGTCGTCCATACCGAGCGCGTCTGAGTTTTCCATATTCACTACTCCAGCACAACGCTCGAAGCGCTATCTGCGGCCGCCGAAGCCGTCTTCCAGGCACACCCCTTCGGCACGCTCGCAATCGGTGAAGGCAGGCGCATTGACGACGCCCCCGGCTTATCCCAGCTCGAACACTTCTCGAGAATCTGCCCGCTCGTCCCGTTCTCGATCAGATCAGGCGTTATCTTTATGTACGATCCACCCGCACCGATCCAGATCTCCTTCTCTGCCGAAATCACGACTCTCCCGTTCGAACTCGTGATCGTCACGTCGTTGAGCGCCGCGAGCTTCATCTCGTCGCTCTGCGCCTGAATTTCCACCTTGCCCTTCGCCGCAAACAACTTGATCCCTGCATTCTGCGCGAACAGGCTGATCTTCTCCATCACGCTCGCTATCAGCGATTTGCCGGCCGCCACGTGCGTGCTCTTGCCGCTCACGATATTGACTTGCTGGTTGGCCGTCAGTTGCGCTGAATCCTGAGTCGACAGCCCCAGACCCGCAGGACTCGCCATCAGCATGATCGGCGTCGAAAAGCCGTTCGCGTTACCCGTGCCGCCGCCACCGGTCCGGCCGCCGCTGCCAGCCCCACCGCTCACGCTATAGTGCGTCGCGTCGGTGAACTTCTTGAGTGCGTCCTGCCCTTCCTGCAAACTTTCAGCCTGATTCGACGAGCTCGCCTGCGACGTCAGATCGATAACGGTCTCCGCACTGGCCAACTGCTCGGACGCTGCGGTCACGTTCAACGGCTGGTTCGTCGCGGTCGGGTGGGTCGATACGAACAAGCCCTGTCCCGCCCGAATGGCGCCGTAGGCGTCGGATTTAAGGTCGAACCCACTTCCAAGGAAAGCGCCGCGCGTATTGTCGGTCTGCTGGATCAGGTACCCCAGATGCAAGTGGGACTGATAGCTGCTCGAGTAAAGGTGCACCCGATTCTGCTGCGTCGAGTCGTCCATTACGAGCTGGTTGTAGCCAGTGCCGCCGTATTCACGCGAGCGCTGACCCGACAGCAAGCCGTTCGTGTGCCACACCGGCTGCGTAGCACCCCCGTACATTCTCGCAATGATCACGGGCCGGTCACAGTCACCTTCCATGAAACCGACCACCACTTCATCACCCTTGCGCAGCGGCTGAATTCCCCCACGATTGGAGCCTGCATCAAGGAACGTCGGGCGTACCCAACACGATGCGCGTTCATCCTGGCCATTGCGGCGATTCCAGTGGAACCACACCTTCACCCGGTTCAGTGAATCGGTGTACACCTCTTCCCCGCTCGGCCCGGCGACGATTGCATTCTGCAACTGCATGACCGGTTTCTTGTGTTCGAACGGGCTACGGAACGGGACGTTGCGCGGTTGCGCCTCCACCACCACCTGAAAGAAACCTTCGCTGCCGTCTGCGTGGCGGACCGTTGCGCCAGCCTTTGCTTGCGCAACTTCTGCAGCCAGCCCGTCGGGAAACTGATCCGCCTCGTCCAGACCAGGCAGGTTATTGCAGATCAGCCAGTCGACTCCGAGCAGAACAAATTCGCGATCCGGTTGGCTGCCCGCATCATGCACCGGATGACCGCGAAGTTCGAAGCGCCGCCCCGGCATCGCGCAGCGCAAGCCGCCTATTCCGTGAAAACGCTTCATCCGCGATTTGCGCTCTTCAAGCCGAATCTGCGCAAGACGCTCACCCTGCTCGCGGTCCGACCACATGTACGCGCCAGGGTAGTCGTAGATTTCCCCATCGGTCGGCAACTCGCCGTTCACGTCCGTCACGCCCTGTACCTGGCGAGGGAGATCGGGGCGCTTGTAGTCGAACGAGCGCGACGTCAGTTGCGCACTGTCGATCTGAAGCTGCTCTTTCCACTGCGCGAATCCATCCAGTTCCCCACTGATTTCGGTGGGACCGAACTCGACAACCGGCTGTTTCAGTTGAGGGACGAAATAAACGTCGTCCGTCACAACCATCGTGTGCGATCGGCCATTTTCGGCTTGCTCGAAGTACGGAAATACGCCGACCTCCTCCATGCTGCGATAGACGAAATTCAGGTCGTATTCCCACTGCACGCGATTCGAATAGGACGGCAGCGGCTTGTGCAGATCGATGCGGAACGCGCCCCGCGCTTGCGGGTGCTCATTGAAGACGTCCACCAGTATCTGTTCGCCGTTCTGCTCCTGCCAGTCGCGCATGTCGCGGCGCAGGCGCAAGAAGTAAAGCCAGGACGAGAACGCCAGCTTGTAAAAAGTCAACGGGCCATCCGCACCCAGCCGGCTGAAACGGTGGACGTAGCCATGGATCGGCATGTACGAGCCGTCCGTCTGCTGGATCCAGAGCGTGACGGGCTTGGCGAGTAGCGCACTCAGCTCAATCTGGCTGCCGCGTGGCGAAACGGCATCAATCTCGAATTCGTAATCGCGACCGAGTCGAGCCGTTCCTTTTACATAAAGCGGCAATAACCAGTCAACCCCAAGCGGCGTATCGAGTTTGACAAGACGATTGTATTGCGCGTCGCCGAGACGCAGCGTCTTATAAAGTGCGGTGTGGCCCATGCAGCATTCCCTTGGTTGGTATTCAGGTGGGGTTTCTGCCGAGGGCTGATTATAAATGCCTTTCTGAACAAGACGATAGCGCGCCTTGCATACCGGCCTATTTCGAATGAATTGGCAATCTGACGTTCACGCGTGAAAATTACCGGATTTTCACATTCTTTCAGGAAAAACTTTCCGATTGCTTGGTGAGCCGGATTTCTTGAATCACATATCACCTTCCTGAGCCCGGCCAGCTACGGCCGCTCCGTCGATGAATTTCCGCATCGGCGCACTTCGCTCATGCGTCTCGTTCAGACAATGGCGTATGTCGGTGCCGAACCCAGGCAAAGTCGTGGCAAAGAGAGCTCGCCCTGAAACAACCGCTGGAAGGCTGGGCTCGCGCGGCCGGCAACAGAAGGTGCTGTACCGGTCTGACAACAAGACACCATTGTCGGTCGACTGCGTGCGCTATCAGGTCATGCGACCCGAGGAGTGTTTGGAGTTTGATCGAGACCTGACGGAGATCAGCGGGTCCCAATTGGAGATGAGCCGATGTCGAAGGCAGGCCGCAACTGCTGGACGCTTGCACGCACGCGGCAATCCGGAACCCCGCAAGGGCACGGACGCGATCACTGGAGATCGGCACTCAGGCTACGTTCGGCGTCTCGCGGAGATATTTGGTGCCGGGGACCGGACTCGAACCGGCAAGCCAATTAAGGCGGCGGATTTTCGTCACACTGCTTCTTTCAAAGCCGGCGCCGCCAAGACGACGCCGTTCGTGCGCTGGACTATGCCTTCGCCATCGCGCGCGGGCGTTTTACGCTGCCCGTGCGCTTTAGGCGCCCCCCGTCTAGTCTCTACACCTTCCTCGCGGGCGCTGCGCCGCGAGGCTTGGCTCGGTGTTGCCTCGATGCGCGTCGCGCATCAGGGGTTTCGCCGAATTTGAAGGGTTCTGCACCGGCCGTTTCCGGCCGGGCACTCAATCGTTTAAGTCCGCTATGTTTACCAATTTCATCACCCCGGCAAAAGGGCGGACGCGATTCTACCATTGCTTCGCGCATCCGTTCCCCGATTCGGGTGCGGCGCATCGCACCGCGCCGCGCGCATGAGCGCCGCCGCCATCGCCACCGCTCGTTTCCCGCGTCGCAGCCTCCCGCCGCTACAATCGGATCGGCCACGCTCGTGCGCAACCGAACGCCCGCATCCCCGCCACGCGTTCTTGCGAAACCGCCTCGCCGCGCGTCATCGCGAAGTCACAAACGTTTTCGATAATTCACTCGCCGAAAACGTTTACATCGCGTCACGCCATGCCCCAGACCATCAAGGACGTCGCCGCCCTCGCCGGCTTCTCCATCGCCACCGTATCGCGTGCGATCAACGCGCCGCACACCGTCAGCCCCGCGACGCTGGCGGCGATCCGCACCGCGATCGACACGCTGCAGTTCCGCCCGAGCCCGCTCGGCCGTCAATTGCGCGGCGAGCGCACGCGCCTCGTCGGCGTCGTCGTGCCGACGGTCGCGAACCCGGTGTTCGCCGACTGCCTGCAAGGCATCGACGAACTGGCGACCGCGGCCGGCTTCAAGCTGATCCTGATGACGACCGAATACGACGCGGCCCGCGAGCGTCACGCGATCGAAACGCTGCGCGAACAACGCGTCGAAGGCCTGATCCTGACCGTCGCCGACGCCGACACGCATCCGCTGCTCGACATGCTCGATCGCGACGGCCCGCACTACGTGCTGATGCACAACGACACGCAGCGCCGCCCGTCGGTGTCGGTCGACAACCGCCGCGCCGCCTACGACGGCGTCCGTCTGCTGACCGCGCGCGGCCATCGCCGCGTGCTGATGCTGGCCGGCTCGCTCGCCGCATCCGACCGCGCGCGCCAGCGTCATCTCGGCTACGCGCAGGCACTCGCCGAAGCCGATGTCGCGACGCTGCCGCCCGTCGAAGTCGACTTCAACGCCGCCGAGCTGCCCGACGCGGTGCTCGCGCATCTCACCGCGCGCGCGACGCGCCCGACCGCGCTGTTCTGCAGCAACGACCTGCTCGCGATGGTCGTGATGCGCGGCCTGCGCCGCGCGGGCTTCTCGGTTCCCGACGACCTGTCGGTGCTCGGCTTCGACGGCATCGCAATCGGCGAGCTGCTCACGCCGCCGCTCGCGAGCGTCGCGACGCCGAACCAGGATATCGGCCGCCATGCGTGGCGCCGCCTCGTCGATTGCATCGGCGGCGCGTCGATCGAACGCACGTCGCTGATCCTGCCGCACACGGTGCGCGACGGCGCGACCGTCGCGCCGCCGGCCGCCGACCTGCAAACCCGCAACGCCTGAACCCCCGAATGCACCCGCCGCGCGCTCGCGCGCGGCACGCGAAGCTACCCACCCTGCCCGGAGATCCACCGTGTCCTTTCGCCTGACCTCGCTGCTGCGCCTCGTCGCAGCGCCCATTGCGTGCGCCTCGCTCGTCGCGCTCGCGTCCGCCGCCCACGCCGACGAAACCGCCATCTGCTACAACTGCCCGCCCGAATGGGCTGACTGGGCCGCGCAGATCGCGGCGATCAAGCAGAAGACG
This sequence comes from Burkholderia sp. B10, assembly GCF_004368385.1. Taxonomy (NCBI): domain Bacteria; kingdom Pseudomonadati; phylum Pseudomonadota; class Betaproteobacteria; order Burkholderiales; family Burkholderiaceae; genus Burkholderia; species Burkholderia sp. B10. The sequence goes on from NZ_PQMX01000049.1 coordinate 12,583, forward strand.
GGCATCCGCGTGCCGTTCGACAACAAGAACTCGGGCCAGGCGATCGCGCAACTGATCGCCGAGCAGAAAAGCCCGGTCGCCGACGTCGTCTATCTCGGCGTGTCGTCGGCGTTCCAGGCGAAGGACAAGGGCGTGATCGCGCCCTACCGGCCCGCGCACTGGAACGACATCCCCGCGAACCTGAAGGACCCGCAAGGCTACTGGTTCGCGATCCACTCGGGCACGCTCGGCTTCTTCGTGAACAAGGATGCGCTGGACGGCAAGCCGGTGCCGCGCTCGTGGGCCGATCTGCTGAAGCCGGAATACAAGGGGATGGTCGGCTACCTCGATCCGTCGAGCGCGTTCGTCGGCTACGCGGGCGCGGTCGCCGTGAATCAGGCGCTCGGCGGCAGCCTCGACGACTTCAAGCCGGGCCTCGACTGGTTCCGCAAGCTCAAGGCGAACGCGCCGATCGTGCCGAAGCAGACCGCGTATGCGCGCGTGCTGTCCGGCGAGATTCCGATCCTGCTCGACTACGACTTCGACGCGTATCGCGCGAAGTACAAGGATCACGCGAACGTGGAATTCGTGATTCCGAAGGAAGGCACGATCGCGGTGCCGTACGTGATGAGCCTCGTGAAGGGCGCGCCGCACGACGCGAACGCGAAGAAGGTGCTCGACTTCGTGCTGTCCGACGAAGGCCAGAAGCTGTGGGCGAGCGCCTACCTGCGGCCGGTGCGCGCACAGACGCTCGGCGCCGATCTCGCCGCGAAGTTCCTGCCGGCGAGCGAATACGCACGGGCCAAGCCGGTCGACTTCGGCAAGATGGCGACCGGCCAGCAGGCGTTCGGCCAGCAGTATCTGCAGATCATGCAGTGAGCGGCAGGAACGACGCGATGCTCGACCTCACTTTTCCGCTGCGCTGGCGCGTCGCGCTCGTCGCGCCGGCGCTCGCGGTCTTCGCCGCCTTCTGGCTGCTGCCGATGGCCGCGCTCGTGCGGGTGTCCGCCGACGGCGCGTTCTTCGCGCGCTACGCGGCGCTGCTCGGCAACGCGCGCTACATGACGAGCCTCGGCGAAACGGTCGCGCTGTCGGCCGGCGTCACGCTCGCAACGCTCGCGCTGTCGACGATCTCCGGCCTGCTGCTCGCGCGCCGCGACTTCGCGGGCAAGCGCGTGCTGCTCGCGCTGCTGACCTTCCCGCTCGCGTTCCCCGGCGTCGTGGTCGGCTTCATGGTGATCATGCTCGCCGGCAGACAAGGGCTGATCGGGATGCTCTCCTCGAAGCTGACCGGAGACAAGTGGGTGTTCGCGTATTCGGTCGCCGGGCTGTTCGTCGGCTACCTGTACTTCTCGATTCCGCGCGTGATCGTCACCGTGATCGCGGCCGCGTCGAAGCTCGACGCGTCGCTCGAGGAAGCGGCGCGCTCGCTGGGCGCGTCGCCGTGGCGCATCTTCGTCGACATCGTGCTGCCGGCGCTCGCGCCGGGCCTGATCGCCGCCGGCGCGATCTGCTTCGCGACCGCGATGGGCGCGTTCGGCACCGCCTTCACCCTCGCGACCGACCTGAACGTGTTGCCGATGACGATCTACACCGAGTTCACGCTGAACGCGAACATCGCGACGGCGGCCGGCCTGTCGATCGTGCTCGGCATCGTCACGTGGGCCGTGCTCGCGCTCGCCCGCCGGTTCGCCGGCCACACCGCCGCCGCCGCGGCCTGAGGACGCAGTCATGCAATCGCTTTCCGGTTCATCCGCGTCGTCGCCGGCGCCAGCCCCGTCCGACGCGCGCGGCGCCACGCTGCGCGCGCCGCGCGTGAGCGGCGCACGCGCGATCGCCGCGCTGCAATGGAGCGTCACGCTGTTGCTGTGCGCGTTCCTGATCGTGCCCGTCGTGATGTCGGTGCTCGCCGGCGTCACCGTCAACTATTTCCGCGGCCTGTCGAGCGGCCTCACGCTGCGCTGGCTCGAGCAGGTGTGGCAGCAGTATCAAGGCTCGGTCGCGCTGTCGCTCGGCGTCGCGTTCGCGACGCTCGCGATCGTGCTCGTCACCGGCGTGCCGGCCGGCTATGCGCTCGCGCGCAGCAACAGCCGCGTGGCGCGCGCCATCGAAGAAGCGCTCGTGCTGCCCGTCGCGCTGCCGGGCCTCGCCTCTGCCCTCGCGCTGCTGGTCGTGTACGGCGGCTTCACCGCGTTCCGGATGAGCCTGTGGTTCATCGTCGTCGGCCACGTCGTGTTCACGCTGCCGTTCATGGTGCGCGCGGTCGCGGCCGTGGCGGCCGGCGCCGAGCTGCGCACGCTCGAAGAAGGCGCGGCGAGCCTCGGCGCGTCGTTCGTCACGCGCTTCGTGACCATCGTGCTGCCGAACCTGCGCCCCGGCATCGTCGCGGGCGCGCTCGCGGTGCTCACGCTGTCGATCGGCGAATTCAACCTGACGTGGATGCTGCACACGCCCGACACGAAAACGCTGCCGGTCGGGCTCGCCGATACGTATGCGTCGCTGCGCCTCGAAGTCGGCAGCGCATACACGATCGTGTTCCTGCTGATGACGCTGCCGCTGCTCGTCGCGATGCAATGGCTCGGCGTCGATCCGTCCGGCACGCGCGCCGCGCGACGCCGCGCGCGCTGATGTCGCGCCACCCCTTACCCTGCCCCATGAAACTCGACTCCACTCCCATCACCCTGACCGGCTGCGCGAAGACCTTCCGCGGCACGCGCGTGCTCGAACCGCTCGACCTGTCGATCGGCGCCGGCGAGACGCTCGTGCTGCTCGGCCCGTCCGGCTGCGGCAAGACGACGACGCTGCGCCTGATCGCCGGCCTCGACACGCCGGACGCCGGCGGCCGCATCCTGTTCGGCGGCGACGACGTGACGCGCCTGCCGATCGAGCGCCGCCAGGTCGGCATGGTGTTCCAGAACTACGCGCTGTTCCCGAACCTGACGGTGCGCGGCAACGTCGGCTACGGGCTGAAGATCCGCAAGACCGCGCCGCGCGCCCTGCGCGAACGCGTCGACGAATTGCTCGCGATGATGCGGCTCGACGCGCATGCGGACAAACCGGTCGATCAGCTGTCCGGCGGCCAGCGCCAGCGCGTCGCGCTGGCGCGCGCGCTCGCGGTGCGGCCGCGCGTGCTGCTGCTCGACGAGCCGCTGACCGCGCTCGACGCGAAGCTGCGCGACGTGCTGCGCCGCGACATGAATGCGCTGCTGCGCGAGCTCGGCGTGACGACCGTCTACGTGACGCACGATCAGGCCGAGGCGATGGAGCTCGGCGACCGGATCGTCGTGATGGGCGCGGGCCGCATCGAGCAGATCGGCACGCCGCGCGACATCTACTACCGGCCGGCGAACCGCACGGTCGCGCAGTTCATCGGCACGCTGAACCGTCTCGCGGGACAATGGCGCGACGGCGCGCTCGCGACGACGGGCGGCTCGATCGTCACGCCGCATGCCGCCGACGAGTGGTTCTTCCGCCCGGAGGACGCGCAGCTGGCCGATCCCGCGAAGGCGCCGCTGCGCGGCGCGATCGGCGCGTGCGCGTTCCTCGGCGAGCGGACGCGGCTCACGATCGAGCACGCGGCGCCCGATGCGCTCGTGATCGACGTGCCGGGCCGCATCGAGCTCGCGCGCGGCACGGCGGTCGGCCTGACGATCGCAGCCGAAGGGCTGATCGCGCTCGCCGCGTGACGCCGCCCCACGATCAACCGACATTCCGGGACCCCACGATGCTGCTTGCTCAAATCAGCGACCTCCACATCAAGCGCCCGGGCCAGCTCGCGTACCGGCGCGTCGACACCGCCGCCGCGCTCGCGCGCTGCATCGCGAAGCTGAACGCGCTGACGCCGCGCCCCGACGCGGTGCTCGTCACCGGCGATCTGACCGACTTCGGCCACGACGACGAATACCGGCATCTGCGGGCGCTGCTCGCGCCGCTCGAGATACCGTACTACCTGATGGTCGGCAATCACGACGACCGCGCGGCGCTGCGTCGCGCGTTCCCCGAGCGCGCCGAGCTGCACGACGGCGCGTTCGTGCAGTACGCGCTCGACATCGGCGCGGTGCGCGTGCTCGCGCTGGATTCGCAGGTGCCGGGCGCGAGCCACGGCGACCTGTGCGATGCACGGCTCGCATGGCTCGCCGCGCAGCTCGACGCCGCACGCGAGCGGCCGGTGATCGTCGCGCTGCATCATCCGCCGTTCGCGTCCGGCATCGGCCACATGGATGCGCTGCGGCTCGCGCCGGCCGCGGCCGCGAAACTCGATGCGCTGCTGCGCGGCCATCCGAACGTCGAGCGCGTGCTGTGCGGCCACGTGCACCGGACGATGTTCACGCGCTTCGGCGGCACGCTCGCGGCGGCCGTGCCGGCGCCCGCGCACCAGGTCGCGTTCGACCTGCGCGCCGATGCGCCGTCCGCGTTCCGGCTCGAACCGCCCGCATTCGCGGTGCACGCGCATGCGCCCGACACGGGCGTCGTGTCGCATCACGTGTATGTCGACGAAGGCGACGGGCCGTATCCGTTCTATGAACCGAGCGGCGAGCTGGTCGACTGACGGGCGGCATCGGCACGGGGGATGACGAGGGGCGGCGCCGGCAAGGGACGCTGGCGTGTGCGTCCGTGTGCGAGGTAAGCGCGTGTGCGTCGGCATACGTGGGCGCACGTCGGTATGGGCGCTGCGCGGCGGTACGCGCCGGCGCGGCTCGGTGCGCAGCGCCCGCTCGATCGGAACACGAACCGGCACGACCCGAGCATGACCGGAGCGCCACCTGAGCCCGATCCGAGCCGCACCTAAGCCCTCCCCGCGCACAACGTCATCGCGGCCCTCGCGCGGCCCGTCTCCCGTCTTCCGCACGGCGCGGCCGCACGCCGGCAGGATTCGCGACGCTCCGGTATGATCGGCACCCTCGACAAGCGTGCGCCGCGCCGCGCGCGCCGCCGTTCCACTCCGTCCCGTCGCGACCATGTCCTCCGCCGCCCCCGACCGCTCGACCGACGCCGCCTCGCCGCACTATTCGCGCAGCCTGCTGTTGCTGCTCGCGACGATCGCCGGCGTGTCGGTCGCGAACATCTACTACAACCAGCCGCTGCTCGACGCGTTCCGTTCGGCGTTTCCGGACCGCGCCTCGTGGATCGGCGTCGTGCCGACCGCGACCCAGCTCGGCTATGCGGCCGGCATGTTCGTGCTCGCGCCGCTCGGCGACCGTTTCGACCGCCGCGGGCTGATCCTGATGCAGATTGCGGGCCTGTCGATCGCGCTGATCGTCGCCGCGGCCGCCCCGTCGCTGGCGGTGCTGGCAGCCGCGAGCCTCGCGATCGGCGTGCTCGCGACGATCGCACAACAGGCCGTGCCGTTCGCGGCGGAGATCGCGCCGCCGGCCGAGCGCGGCCAGGCGGTCGGCACGGTGATGAGCGGGCTGCTGCTCGGCATCCTGCTCGCGCGCACGGCGGCCGGCTTCGTCGCCGAATATTTCGGATGGCGGGCGGTGTTCGGCGCGTCGGTCGCCGCGCTCGTCGTGCTCGCCGCGGTGATCGTGCTGCGCCTGCCACGCAGCACGCCGACGTCGACGCTGTCGTACGGCAAGCTGCTCGGCTCGATGTGGCATCTGGCGGTCGAACTGCGCGGGCTGCGCGATGCGTCGCTGACGGGCGGCGCGCTGTTCGCCGCGTTCAGCGCGTTCTGGCCGGTGCTCACGCTGTTGCTCGCCGGCGCTCCGTTCCATCTCGGCCCGCAGGTCGCCGGGCTGTTCGGGATCGTCGGCGCGGCCGGCGCGCTGGCCGCGCCGTATGCGGGCCGCTTCGCCGACAAGCGCGGCCCGCGCACGATCATCTCGCTCGCGATTGCGCTGATCGCGGTGTCGTTCGCGATCTTCGCGGTGTCGGGCACGAGCCTCGTCGGGCTCGTGATCGGCGTGATCGTGCTGGATGTCGGCGTGCAGGCTGCGCAGATCTCGAACCAGTCGCGCATCTACGCGCTCAAGCCCGACGCGCGCAGCCGCGTGAACACCGTCTACATGGTGTGCTACTTCATCGGCGGCGCGCTCGGCTCGTCGATCGGCGTCGCCGCATGGCACGCGTTCGGCTGGATCGGGATGTGCACGGCCGGCTTGCTGTTTACCGCGCTCGCCGGCTGGTGCCACCACCGCGGCGCACGCCGAAGCTGAGCGTCACCGCGCGGCGGCGTCACGCGTCGGCGCGCGAGGCGGCCGGCTGGTCGGCGGGCGGCGCAGCGAACACCGACGCGGGCTCGACCACCGCGGCCGGATCGACAACGGCGCCCGGCGCCGGCACCCCCAGCGGCACGGCCGACGGCGCGAGGATCGGCGCGGGCTCGGGCATCGCCGGCTGATCCGGCGCGGCGGCAGCGCCGGCTTGCAGCTCGACGGCGGCCGGCGACGTGGCCGACGACATGGCCGGCGCAGCGTCGGCCGCGGGCCGGCGCGCCGGATCGAACACGAACGACAGCCCGACGCTGCCGAGAATCGCGACCGTCGCGACGACGGTCGCCGTGGTGACCGGTTCGCCGAGCATCAGCGCGCCGAGCGCGACCGCGACGATCGGATTCACGTACATGCAGCTGCTCGCGATGATCGGGCTCGTATGGCGGATCAGATAGCCGTAGGCGACATACGCGGCCATCGTGCAGAACACCATCAGGTAGATGAACGCGAACACCGGGCCGGCCGACAGCTGCTCGATGCGCTCGCCCATCAGCCAGGCGGCGAGCGTCGACATCAGGCCGCCGAGGCCGATCTGCAGCGACGTCGACAGGAACAGGTCGGACGGCAGCTTCAGCCGTGTCGCGAGATGCGCGCCGCCTGCCCAGAACAGCGCGCCGGCCAGCACGCAGATGGTGCCGAGCGCCGAGTTGGCGGCGCCGCCGCCGCCCGAGTTCAGCACGACGATGCCGACCATCCCGAGCGCGACGGCCGCCCACTCGCCTCGCGCGACCGGGCGCCCGGCGACCGCCGCGATCACGGTGGCGAACAGCGGCACCGTCGCGACCATCACCGCGGCCGAGCCGCTGCTGACGGTGCGCATCCCCAGCGCGATCGTGCCGGACGACAGCGCGACCAGCATCGTGCCGACGATCGCCGAGTTGCGGACTTCGACGAGCGTCGGCCGCGCGGGCTTGCGGCGCAGCGCGAACACGAACAGCCCGATGCCGCCGAGCAGGTTGCGCAGGCCCGACAGCAGCAGCGGCGGGAACGACTGCAGCGCGAAATGCAGGCCGCTGTAGGTCGAGCCCCAGACGAAGTAGATGAAAACCAGCGCCAGTGCGACGCGGCCGCCGCGGCTTTGCGGCAGGCGGATGCGCAATGGCAGTCGGGGCAGCCGGGCGAGGAAATCCAGCAGACGGTCGAGTGGCGTCATCGTTCAGCCCGCCCGCACGGCAGGTGGCGCGCTCCGCTGCAAGACGCCGGAGCAACCGGCAAGCGGCCCAGACGGGACCGGGGAAGCGGGGACGAGCGTGCGGAACGACATGACAGTGCGAACGGCGACGAATAGGAACCGGCAAGCGGCGGCAGAGGGTCGGACAAGATGTGCGCGCACGGCATCGTGCGCGCATGCCCGGCATTATGGCATCAAGGATTCGAAAGGATCGCCCGGCCCGGCCGAAAGGATGTCGACTGACGTTTCGGCGCGACATTTGCGGGCGCGGCACGGGTGAGGTGGGACGCCGCGGGTACGTCGGGCGTGTGCCGACGGCCGGCTCGGGCGGCCGCCGCGCGACGCCGCCCACCATCACGCACCATCGCCCACCATCGCGCGCGGTGCGCCGCCGTGACGCACCGCCCCGCCCCGCACCGCCCCGCCGCTCACGATCCGCCGAACCAGTTGTAGCCCTGGTCGACCCAGTAGCCGCCCGGATAGGTGTCGGTCACGAAGATCTCCATGATGTGTTTCGGATTCTTGTAGCCGAGCTTGGTCGGCATCCGCAGCTTCATCGGGAAACCGAATTCCGGCGGCAGGCGGCGGCCGTCGTAGTCGAACGCGAGCAGCGTCTGCGGGTGCAGCGCGGTCGGCATGTCGATGCTCTCGTAGTAGTCGTCCGCACATTTGAAGCCGACGTACTTCGCGTGCGTATCGGCGCCCGCGCGCGCGAGGAACGCGCCGAACGGCGTGCCGCCCCAGCGGCCGATCGCGCTCCATCCTTCGACGCAGATGTGCCGCGTGATCTGCTCCGCATGCGGCAGCGCGCGCAGCTCGTCGAGCGTCCATACGCGCTTGCCGGTCACGCGACCGGACAGCACGAGCCGGTAGGTCGACGCGTCGACGTGCGGCACCTCGTCGATGCCGTAGTACGCATTGAACGGGAACGGCCGCGTGATGTCGGCCTCGGTATAGGTCGGCGCGAGTCGCTCGCCGCTGAACAGCCACGCCTGCACGCGATCGTTGATGCGCGACACCTGCTCGAGAAACGTGTTCACCGACGCATCGTCGTGCAGCGTGCAGCCGCTCAGCATCGTCAGGCCGCCGAGCGTCAGGATGCGCCGGTTGAACAGGCGCCGGGAGGGCATTTCGAGCTCGCGCCGCACGTCGAGCGCGAGCGACTGGCGGTCGAGCGTCCACGGCCGGCGCTCGCCGGGGGATTCGGATTCGGACATGATGAGTTCCTCGATCGTGAGCAGACGAATCAGCGTCCGCGCAGCATCGCGAGCAGCGAGCGCGGCACGCGCAACGCCATCGCGACGTGCACGACGACGAACGCGACGAGCAGCGTCATCGCCCAGAAATGCACGATGCGCGCGTTGTCGTAGCCGCCGAACGATGCGCGCAGCAGCGGAAACTGCACCGACTTCCAGATCGTCAGCCCGGACAGCACGAGCAAGGTCAGATCGGCGATCGCGAACAGGTAGGCCGCACGCTGCACCGCGTTGTAGACGCTCGGGTCGTCGTGCGCGAGCCGGCCGCGCAACGCGGCGCCCAGGTCGCGCCACACCGCGCGCGGCGTGACGGGCAGCATCTTGCGCGCGACGCGTCCGGTCGAGATCGACATCGTCAGGTAGAACAGCCCGTTGCCGACGAGCAGCCACATCGCCGCGAAATGCCATTGCAGCGCGCCGCCGAGCCAGCCGCCCAGCGTGATGCCGTGCGCGAACACGAACGGCGGATAGATCGGCGACGCATCGTAGATGCGCCAGCCGGACAGCACCATCAGGATCGCCGCGAGCGCATTGAGCCAGTGGCTCACGCGCACCCACAGCGGATGAATCGGGCGCGCGGGGCGCGGGGCCGCCGCGTGGCCGATGGCGGGAAGGGTTGGCATGATGAACACTCCGGATAGCGTCCGCGTCGATGCGGACGGGCACGACGCGGCACGATGCGCCACGCCACGACACGCGCAGCGCAGCGCGACGCGCAACCGGCCGGCGTGCTGCGCACGCGGCGGCCACGCGCCCGTACGGTTGCGTCAGTTCGACGGCGCCATCTTGTCGCCCGACGCCTTGCCCATCGCATCGTGCGACATCGCATCCGGCTTCATCGCGTCGTGCTTTTTCATCGCGTCCTTCTTCATGCCGTCCTTCTTCATCGCATCGTGGCCCATCGCGTCCTTCGACATCGACGACGCGCCCTGCGACATCGCGTCGTTCTGCGCGTAAGCGCTCGTTGCAAGCGCGGCGAAAGCGGCGACACAGGCGGCGATCAGTACGTTTTTCATCAGATTTCTCCACAACATGGGTTCGAGGAGCCGAATAGACGAACGACGCCGCCGGAAATGACAGCCGCCGCGAAATTTTTTTGGGGCCGCGCAAGCGCGCGCGATGTTGCACCGCTTCGCACCCGTGCGCGACGCACGAACGCGCTGCGGCGGCGCGGCGTGCTGCCGGCCGCGCGGGCGCTCGCGGCGGCGGCCATGCTGCGGCGCACCGCGGCGGCGCCCGGCTGCCGGTTGAAACCGCCGCGAAGCCGGTGTATCTTGTGCGCTGCTAACGCGGGGGTCCTGCAATGCGCCCGGTCAAACAACCGGCATTGCGGGTGAGAAATACCCTTTGAACCTGATCTGGATAATGCCAGCGCAGGGAAGCGTACGGATTTCGCCGCCATCCTCCTGACGAAATCCGCCGCCTCACCAAGCGTCGTCTCCTGCTTAGCTCGAGCCCCACATTCGTCAAGGGCTCCGGGCCTGCGCAGAAGCGCCTGCCCGGCGCTCACACAGGAGATTGCATGAACGCCAATCCGAAGTTTCTGTCCGCCGACGCCCACGTCGACGCCGCTGCCGTCGCCCCGCTGCCGAATTCGCGCAAGGTTTACGTAACCGGCTCGCAGCCCGACATCCGCGTGCCGATGCGTGAAATCACGCAGGCCGACACCCCGACCGGCTTCGGCGGCGAAAAGAATCCACCGATCTACGTGTACGACACGTCGGGCCCGTACACCGACCCCGACGCGAAGATCGACATCCGCGCGGGCCTGCCCGCGCTGCGCCAGCGCTGGATCGAAGCGCGCGGCGACACCGAAGTGCTCGACGGCCTGTCGAGCGGCTACGGCCGCGAGCGCGCGGCCGACCCGGCCACCGCCGACCTGCGCTTCCCCGGCCTGCACCGCAATCCGCGCCGCGCGCAGGCGGGCAAGAACGTCACGCAGATGCACTACGCGCGTCAGGGCATCATCACGCCGGAAATGGAATACATCGCGATCCGCGAGAACCAGCGCCGCGCCGAGTACCTCGAGAATCTGAAGGCGAGCGGCCCGAACGGCGCGAAGCTCGCCGCGATGATGGGCCGCCAGCACCCGGGCCAGGCGTTCGGCGCCGCGGCCTTCGGCGCGAACGCGCTCGCCGAGATCACGCCCGAGTTCGTGCGCGACGAAGTCGCACGCGGCCGCGCGATCATTCCGGCGAACATCAACCACCCGGAATCGGAGCCGATGATCATCGGCCGCAACTTCCTCGTGAAGATCAACGCGAACATCGGCAACTCGGCCGTCACGTCGTCGATCGGCGAGGAAGTTGACAAGATGACGTGGGCGATCCGCTGGGGCGGCGACACGGTGATGGACCTGTCGACCGGCAAGCACATCCATGAAACGCGCGAGTGGATCATCCGCAACAGCCCGGTGCCGATCGGCACGGTGCCGATCTACCAGGCGCTGGAGAAGGTCAACGGCAAGGCCGAGGACCTCACGTGGGAAATCTTCCGCGACACGCTGATCGAGCAGGCCGAGCAAGGCGTCGACTACTTCACGATCCATGCGGGCGTGCGGCTGCAGTACGTGCCGCTCACCGCGAACCGGATGACGGGCATCGTGTCGCGCGGCGGCTCGATCATGGCGAAGTGGTGCCTCGCGCACCACAAGGAAAGCTTCCTGTACGAACACTTCGAAGAGATCTGCGAGATCATGAAGGCGTACGACGTGAGCTTCTCGCTCGGCGACGGCCTGCGCCCCGGCTCGATCTACGACGCGAACGACGAAGCGCAGCTCGGCGAGCTGAAGACGCTCGGCGAGCTCACGCAGATCGCGTGGAAGCACGACGTGCAGGTGATGATCGAAGGCCCCGGCCACGTGCCGATGCAGCTGATCAAGGAGAACATGGACCTGCAGCTCGACTGGTGCAAGGAAGCGCCGTTCTACACGCTCGGGCCGCTGACCACCGACATCGCGCCGGGCTACGACCACATCACGTCGGGCATCGGCGCCGCGATGATCGGCTGGTTCGGCACCGCGATGCTGTGCTACGTGACGCCGAAGGAGCACCTCGGGCTGCCGAACAAGGACGACGTGAAGGAAGGAATCATCACGTACAAGCTCGCCGCGCACGCCGCCGACCTCGCCAAGGGTCACCCGGGCGCGCAGGTGCGCGACAACGCGCTGTCGAAGGCGCGCTTCGAGTTCCGCTGGGAAGACCAGTTCAACATCGGCCTCGATCCGGACAAGGCGCGCGAATTCCACGACGAAACGCTGCCGAAGGATTCGGCGAAGGTCGCGCATTTCTGCTCGATGTGCGGGCCGCACTTCTGCTCGATGAAGATCACGCAGGACGTGCGCGAGTTCGCCGCCCAACAGGGCGTGTCGGAAACCGAGGCGCTGCAGAAGGGCATGGAAGTCAAGGCAGTCGAGTTCGTGAAGACCGGCGCGGAGATCTATCACCGCCAGTAAGCGGACATGCGGAGGCCGCGGCTCGCACGGGCCGCGGCCCCGCACACGTCTGCCGACGCCTGCACGAGCCCGCTTTCGAGCGGGCTTTGTTTTGCGCGTTCGTCGCATCGCGCATGCCTGCCCGCGGGCGAGAAACAATTCATTACGAAAGCGCCCGAGCCTTAACAAGTCCTTACAGCAGCATGACGGGACGGCGGGTAGATTGGCCATATGCACAGCCTCGATACGGTCGTGCGACCTCCCTCCACTACCACAAGGACAACGATCATGCGTAACTCGATTCGGCGTTTTGGGGTATGCGCGCTCCTCGTCGCGACGGTGGCGAGCCTGTCGGCCTGCGATTCGATGACGCGCCGTCAGCGCGATACGGCGATTGGCGCAGGCGTCGGCGGTGTGGCCGGCGCGGCGATCGGCGGCAACGCGCTGTCGACGCTCGGCGGCGCGGCAGCTGGCGGCCTGATCGGCAACCAGGTCGGCAAGTAAGCGTACGCTCAGGCTCATTCCAGGTCGCCGCCGCGCGCGGCGGCTTGGGCAAAACGGCGTTTCCGCGGTGCGGAAACGCCGTTTCGCATTGGCGGGCACGCATTGGCACATTGCGCGGCGATGCCCCCGGAAACGCGCCGTTACCCTTTCGCTCGCCGATGCGTCGCCGTGCGGGCTAAGCTGAAGCATCGGCTCCCGCCGGAGAAACATCATGACCAGGACCCTCGTCGCCACGGCGCTCGCATGCGCAGCCCTCGCCGGTTGCTACTACCCTTACGGCTACTATTCGTCCGGTTATTACGCGGCCGCGCCGGTGCAGCCGGCGCCCGTGTATGTCGCGCCCAACCCCGCGTACTACTATCCGGCGCCCGTCTACGGGCCGGCGTGGGGCGGTTACTGGGGGCCGGCCGTGTCGCTGAACTTCGGCTTCGGCGGCCGCGGCGGCTGGCGCCACCATTGATGCACCGGGGCGCGGCCGGGCGGGCGCGCGCGCCGAGGTCCCGTTTCTTGTCGTTTCATCCGATCGTGAAACGAACGCGCGATCCTGCGGTGTAACATCCACCGCATTCCTCCTCTCGCCGGCCGCCCGATGTCGCCCAAGAACGCCCTTCTGCTGACCGTCCTCGCTGCCCTGTGGGGTGCGTCGTTCCTCTTCATCCGGATCGGCGTCGCCGAATTCGGCGTCGCGCCGCTGATGGCGTTGCGCGTGGGCATCGGAGCGCTGTTCCTCACGGGACTCGCGCTCACGCGCTTCAAGCCCGCCGATCTCGGCGCGCGGTTGCGCCGGCATGCGTGGCCGTTGTTCGTCGTCGGCGTGCTGAACTCGGGCGCGCCGTTCTGCCTGTTCGCGTTTGCGGAACTGACGCTGTCGGCCGGCGTGACGTCGGTGATCAATGCGACGACGCCGCTGTGGGGCGCGCTCGTCGCCTACCTATGGCTGAAGGACAAACTGTCGTTGCCGCGCGCGCTCGGCCTCGTGATCGGTTTTGCCGGCGTGCTGACGCTCGTGTGGGATCAGGTCGCCAGCGCGCGCGGCGCGACCGGCGCGACCGCGACCGTGCTGGCCGCGGCAGCCGCGCTCGGCGCAACGCTGCTGTACGGCGTCGCGGCCAATTACACGAAGCGCAAGCTCAGCGGCGTCGATCCGCTCGTCAACGCGACCGGCAGCATGATCGGCTCGACGGTGCTGCTGGTGCCGTTCGCGATCGCGACGTGGCCTGCCGCGGCGATCGGCGTCCATGCGTGGGGCGCGGTGCTCGCGCTCGGCATCGCCTGCACCGGCGTCGCGTATTTCATCTTCTTTTACCTGATCGCGCACGTCGGTCCGGCCCGTGCGATCACGGTGACGTTCGTGATCCCCGTCTTCGGCCTGCTGTGGGGTGCGCTGTTCCTCGGCGAACGCGTGTCGATCGTGATGATCGAGGGCTGCGCGATCGTGCTCGTTGGCACCGCGCTCGCGACCGGCGTGATCAGACGGATTCCGGGCTTCGGCCCGCGCGGCGGCGAGGCGGCCTGAGCGGCGTGCGGCTGACGCCTGCGCCGCGCGCCGGTGTAGCGTTTGCGTCTGGAGTTTCCCTGATACGCACGGCGCGCAGTTACCGTTACACTCGCAGCACTCATCCGCACAAGGCGGTTACGATGCACCGCGTTCTTTTGCGTCCACCCGCGTGTGTGACGGTTTCGGCGCGGCGCGCACGAGACCGTCTCGCCGATCGCCGCAGGGCATCTTCGACATGAAGCCCGCCCGCGACCTCCCCCGCGAACTCTCGCTCGACTCCCTGCTCGAACGCCTGACGCCGACGCCCGGCGGCTGGGTGGCAACCTACCGCGACACGACGCTGCGCAGCGTGTTCCAGCCGGTGCTGTCGATCACGCACAAGCGCGTGGTCGGCTACGAAGCGCTGCTGCGCGTCGTCGACGAAAATGGCGCGCTGAGGTCGCCGGCGGCGCTCTTCGACCGCACGCGCGCGGCGGCCGACGTGCTGCTGCTCGACCGGCTCGCGCGCTGCCTGCATACGGCCAACTTCGTCGCGCAACGCATCGGCGACGGCTGGCTGTTTCTGAACGTGACGCCGCGCGTGCTCGATTCGGGCCTCGTGCAGCGCGGTTTCGTCGATGCGCTGTGCCGGCATTTCGGATTGCCACCGAACCGCATCGTGCTCGAAGTCGTCGAGCAGGCGGCGCGCGACGAAGATGCGCTCGCCCGCACGATCGACATGATCCAGCACCGCGACTTCCTGATCGCGATCGACGATTTCGGCACTGGGTTCTCGAATTTCGACCGCGTGTGGCGCGCGCGGCCCGATATCGTGAAGCTCGACCGCTCGCTGGTCGAGCGGGCGAATTCGTCGGCCGACGACCGGCGCATCATGTATCACCTGGTGTCGATGCTGCATCAGGCCGGCGCGATGGTGCTCGCCGAAGGCGTCGAAAGCGACGACGCGCTGCAGACGCTGATGGAAGCCGACATCGATTTCGTGCAGGGCTTCTGGTTCGGCCAGCCGGATGCGTCGATCGCGCAAGCGAGCGCGGCGGCGCCCGCGCTGCTCGACGCCGCATGGCGGCGTTTCATCGCGCAGCGGCATCGGCCCGCCAGCGACGGGCAGCCCGGCTTCGATGCGATCGAGCGGCTGGTGCTCACCGGGGCGGCGACGTTTGCGGCGACCGGCAGCCTGGAGGAAGCCGCGCAGCGCGTGTTCACGGTGCCGGCGGCGCGGCGCGTGTTCGTCACGGACGAGATCGGCGAACAGTTTCTGCCGTCGATCGGTGCGCGCGTCGACGCCGGTCAGGCTGTCGGCACGCGGCTGTCGCCGCTGTTCCCGGAAACGCACAGCAACTGGTCGCGGCGCCCGTACTTCCAGCGCGCGATCGCCGCGCCCGGCCGCGTTGCGCTGATGGGCCCGCATTTCTCGCTGACCGAAGGCCGCGACTGCTATACGGCAGCCGTCGCGATTCGCGCGGAAGGCCGTCTCGTGGTGTTCTGCGTCGATTTCGTGCTCGACCGCGCGGGCACGGTGATGCGGTAGGGGGCGCTGGGGCGCGGGTGAGGAGTGGAGTTGGCGGTGGTGTTGACGGTCGGGCGCTCGCGGTGGAGCGTGGAGGTCGTGGTGGTGTCGGTGGTTGACCGCGGCGGTTGGCGGTTGGCGGTTGGCGGTTGGCGGTTGGCGGTTGGCGGTTGGCGGTTGGCGGTTGGCGCTCGGCGCTCGGCGCTCGGCGGCCAGCGGTCGGCGACCGACAGCCAACCGCGCTGGCATTTCGTCAGTCGATCACCTTCCCTCTTCCCGATTTCACGACGCTGCGGCGCGACTTGTGCTCGAGGCGCCGCTCCTTCGATGCGCGCGTCGGCCGCGTCGCGACCCGCGCGCGCGGCGTGAACGCGACGCTGCCGATCAGCGCGTCGAGCCGCGCGAGCGCCGCCTCGCGGTTTTTTTCCTGGGTGCGGTACTCCTGCGACTTGATCACGACGATGCCGTCGCGCGTGATGCGCTGGTCGGACAGCGCGAGCAGCCGCTCCTTGAGCACCGGCGGCAGCGACGACGCGCGGATATCGAAACGCAGGTGTATCGCGCTCGACACCTTGTTCACGTTCTGGCCGCCTGCGCCCTGCGCGCGCACGGCCGTCCATTCGACGTCGGCCGGATCGAGCGTGTAGCGGATCATCATCGCGACGTCTCCGTGCGGCGGCGCGCGAGCGCCTCGTCGACGCGGGCCGCCAGCCCCGAGTCGCGCTGCGTGCGCGTCGCAACCGCCTGCGCCAGCACGCGCCGCGGGCCGATCACCTGCACGCGCGTCCGTGCGCGCGTGACGGCCGTATAGACGAGCTCGCGCGTCAGCACGCGGCCGAACGACGCCGGCAGCACCAGTGCGGCCTCGTCGAATTCCGACCCCTGCGACTTGTGGACCGTCAGCGCGAATGCCGTTTCGTGCGGCGGCAACGCGGCCGGCGACACCGCGCGCGCGGTGCCGTCCGCGCGCCGGAACCATACGCGCAGCACGCCCTGCGCGTCAGGCAACGCGATGCCGATGTCGCCGTTGAACAGCCCGAGCGCGTAATCGTTGCGCGTCACCATGATCGGCCGCCCGGTGAACCAGTGCGCGCCGACCGCGAGCGGCACGCGCGCCGCCTGCCGCACATGCGCGGCCACCAGCGCGTTGACGTGCTCGGCGCCGCGCGAGCCCGTGCGCGTCGCGCACAGGATCCGGAAACGGTTGAGCGCATCGAACAGCGGCAGCGGATCGGGTACCGTCTCGGACAACGCGGTGCGCAACGCAGCGAGGTACGCGCCGAACCGACGTGCAAGCCGCTCGACGGTGGACGGCGCGAGCGTGTCGCCGGCGTCGTCATGGAACGACGCGGCGGCCGTATCGTCGACGGGCAACGCATCGAGCGCGGCCTGAACGTCGCCGCGACGGATTGCGAGCGACAGCCGTCCGATCGGCGAATCGAGGCCGAAGCGGTAGTTGCGTTCGAGCCACACGACGCAGTCGGCCAGCGGCGCGGGGGCGAGCGCGGGCGGCACGGCGTCGGCGCCGGTCGGAAGCGATGCGGCGGCCGATGCGAGCGCCGCCGTTTCAGCGCCGCCCGGTTCGAATGGCGCAAGCTCCACCGCGTCGAGCCACGCGAGTTCGTCGGCCTCGATCCATGCGGGATCGCCGATCGGGCGTTCGGTGGCAGTTGGCCCGCCAGACGGTGCGGACGCCGCAGACGGGACGGCCGGATCAGGCACATCCGCTTCGGCCTGCGGCGCGTCGTCGAACAACGACGCCTGTCGCGGATCCGCACTTCGCCGCGTCGACGGCTTGCGTGCGGTACTCGCGGCAGCATGCGGAACGGTTCGGTCTGGAGCGGGAGCGGGAGCGGGAGCTGAAGTCGAAACCGGAGCCACAGCAGCAACCGCATTCGCCCCATCGCCATCCGGCACCGGCAACGCCGCAGCAAACGCGGCTTCGTCGATGCCGAGCGCCGTCGCGATGCGCGTGCGCGCAGCAGCACTGAAGGTCGGCCGCGCGCTGAGCTCCGCGAATACGGCGCCGGCCTCGACGGCCGCGAGCTGGTCCTTGTCGCCGAGCAGCACGAGCCGCGCGCCCGGTGCGAGCGCGTCGAGCAGATGCGCGGCGAGCGCGACGTCGATCATCGACGCCTCGTCGACCACGATCAGGTCGTACGGCAACGGATTGTCGCGATGATGCCGGAAGCCCGTCGGCCCGCCGCCGCCCAGCAGGCGATGCAGCGTATACGACGTCTCGGGCAGGCGCGCCGCCAGCTCCGGCGGGAGATCGCCCGAGCGCGCGTGCAGCGCTTCCTGCATCCGCTGCGCGGCCTTGCCGGTAGGCGCGGCCAGCGCGATGCGAAGCCCCGGCTGCGCATCGAGCAGACAAGCGAGCACGCCGACCACGGTCGTCGTCTTGCCGGTGCCCGGCCCGCCGCTGACGATCGTCACGCGTCCGGTGAGCGCGACGATCGCCGCGACGCGCTGCCAGTCGACCTCGCCGGTCGCCGGTCCGAAGTAACGCGCGAGGCTCGCACGCAAGCGCTCGGAAGACAGCGCGTCGTCCGGTGCGGCCGCGTCGGCCTGGGCCACCAGCGCCTCGGCGAGACGCCGCTCGTAATCGAAATAGCGCGACAGATACAGCCGGTCGTGCCGGTCGACGATCAGCGGCCGCTCGTCACCGCGCGCGAGCGTGCCATAGGCAACCAGCCCGCTCGCTGCCAGCGCCGCGCGCACGTCGTCGACGGGCTCATCGTAGCGATGCGCGAGCGCGCCGAGCGCGACGCACACATGGCCGCCCGCCGTCGCGCGGCTCGCCGCGAACGCGGCGCGCGCGGCCCAGCGCGCAGCCGCGGCCGGCGCGCCCGCGCGACGCGACAACTCGCCGATGCGGCGCGCGAAACCCTCGGCCAGCGCTATGCCGAAATCCGCCGGCTCGGGCAGGCGCGCAACCAGGCCACCGGTGAATTCGAGCGTGTCGTCGGACGCGTTCATGCGCGGCCCCCTTCCATCATCCGGTCGAGCGCGTCGACGAGTTCGCGGGTCGGCCGCCCCGCATGGACGCCGGCCGGCATGCCGGCGCTGCGCCAGCCGGGCCGCACGCCGCGCACGAACAGATACAGGTAGCCGGCCATATGCGTGTCGTAGTCGTAATCGGGCAAGCGCGCGCGCAGGTAACGATGCAGCGCGACCGTATAGAGCAGCGCCTGCAGGTGATATGCGTGATCGGCCATCGCAGCGTCGAGCGCGCGCGGGCCGTACGCGTCCGGCGTATTGCCGAGGTGGTTCGACTTCCAGTCGACGATCCAGAAGCGCCCGTCGTGTTCGACGATCATGTCGATGAAACCCTTGATGAAGCCCGCGAGCGCACCGGCCTCCAGCGCGACGTCCGGATAGCCGTGCGCGACCAGCAGCCGGCGCAAGGCGCCAAGCTCGAGCGACGGCGCCGGAAACAGGAAGCCCATTTCGTCGAGCCGCCTGGCCGGATCGAGATCCGCGAGCCGCATGCCCGGCACGAGTTCCGTGTGCACGACGTCGTCGACGAGCCGCACCATCATCGCCGGCAGCCGCACCGCGAGGTCGGGCTCGGCCTCGACCGGCCGGTCGTGCAACGCGCCGAGCGCGGCCTGGCGCCACGAATCGGGCTCGGTGAAGCGACTCAGTTCGAACAAGCGGTGCAGGCACTCGCCCGCCGCAGCGCCGCGCGGAAACGTCAGGATGTCGTCGTCGGGCGGCGCCGACACGGCCGTGTCGGCGCCGACGAGCGCGAGGTCCGAGCTCACCGCGGCAAGTGCATCGTGATCGGGCCGCAACTCGTCGTCCGGCACGCTCGCGACGCCCGCTTCCTCGCGCGCCATCGACGCGGTCAGCGAACTGAAACTCGCGATGCGCCACGCGTCGCGCAACATGCGCGTCGCGCGGCGCGCCGCCAGCGCTTGCGAGTCGTCATGGCCGGCCGCCACGCGTTCGCGGCGCGCGGGCACCGGCAACGGCGCCACGCTGAGCGGCCCACCCGCGAGCGCCTGCCATGCTGCGCCGAGTTCCGCCTCGTAGGGCGGCTCGTCGAGCCACGCGTCGAACGAGCGGCCCGCGCCGGCCACGAGCCAGTTGAGCACGCTGCGGCGCGCCTCGCGCGTCGAGCGCGACGACAGATACGGCCCGGCGACCAGATAGCAGCGATAGACGGCGCGCGTGAGCGCCACGTAGACGAGCCGCGCGCGCTCCGCCGCCTGCTCGCGCAAAACCTGCCGCGCCGCGTGCGCGGCGGCTTCGTCGTCGCATCCGTAATGCAGCACCGCATCGCCTGCGTCGTCGTGATACTCGCGTGCGTCGGGCAGCGCCGACGTCGGCGGCTCGCGTAGCCCGCCGTCGTTCAGGAACGGACAGAACACGACCGCGTATTCGAGGCCCTTCGATTTGTGGACGGTGACGATCTGCACGAGGTTGCGGTCGGATTCGAGACGCAGCTGCGCCTCCTCGCCGCCGCCGTCGAGCCGCTGCGCGGCGAGCCAGCGCAGCGTCGGCGCGATGCCCGGCTGCGCGGACGCGCGCGCCTGCGTCAGTTCGGCAAGATGGTTGATGTCGGTCACGCGGCGCTCGCCGTCCGCGCCAGCCATCAGCCGCTCGGCGATCCGCAGCTCGCGCGTGAACGTGCGCCACATCACCGCGAAGCCGCGCTCGCGCCACAGCAGCCGGTAACGCGAGAAGCGCTCGACCCAGCTCATCGCATCCGCGCCGTCCGCCGCATCGCGCGATGCGTCGCCATCGCCCTGCTCCATGCGCCACAGCGCATCGGCATCGAGGCCGAACCAGTCGGCGGCGAGCGCGGCACGCAAGCGCCGCAGGTCGCCCGGCGCGTCGATCGCCGCGAGCACGCGCTCGAGCTGCTCCGCGTCACCCGTCGAGAATACCGATGCCTGCGCAAGCTCGACGCTGCCGATGCCCCAGGTGGCGAGCACGCGCTTCACGAGGCTGCCCTGTCGGTGCGTCTGCACCAGCACCGCGATGTCGCCCGGCGACAGCGGCGTATCGCCGAGCCGCGCGTGCCCGTCGCGCGCGCCGCGCATCAGCCGCGCAATCTCGGCCGCGCACGCCTGCGCGGCCTGTGCCTGCGCCTCGCGCTTGTGCAGTGTGCCGTCGCCGCCCGGCAACGCCCAGATCCGGAAATCGCCGGCCGGACCCGGATCTGTCTCGTCGATGAACGGCGCCCGCACGCGCGTGCCGGCACGCACCGCGTAATAGTCGAGCCCGTCGAGCACGAACGCGCGCGGATTCGACATGAAGAAGCGGTTGCACGCGTCGACGATCGCCGGCGTCGAACGCTGGTTGACCGCGAGCGTGTAGCACGCGCTCGCGCGTGCGCGCGCGGCGAGATAGGTATGCAGATCGGCCGCGCGGAAGCTGTAGATCGCCTGCTTCGGATCGCCGACGAGAAACAGCGGACCGCGCGGCGCGAAGATCCGGTCGAAGATCGCGAACTGCAGCGGGTCGGTATCCTGGAATTCGTCGATCAGCGCGGCCGGATAGCGCGCACGCAGCGTCTCGCCGAGCCACGGGTGCGCCTGCAGCGCCTGATACAGGTTCGCGAGCAGATCGTCGAACGACACGACTCGGCGCGTGCGCTTGCGTTCGGCCAGCTCGGCCGGTGCGCTGTCGAGCCAGTCGGCGACCAGCGCGAGCCAGCGCGCGCGCTGCGCGGCGTCAGCTGCCGCGACCGCTGCTTCGAGCGCATCGGCCACGTCGAAGAACGCGTGTTCGGGCGTCGCGCCGCCTTTTTTGGTCGCCTTCACGAGCGCGGTGCGCGTGAGCCTGAGCGCGGCCTTCGGCAGCGCGGCCGCGGCATTGCGCTGCGCAAAGTGCGCGGACCACGCACCGAACGCATCGGCGATCGCCTCGGGCTTGTGCGAGCGCTGGTTGAGCGCCGGCTGCGCGGCGCGCAGCAGCGCATCGATCGCATCGCGCTCGTCGGCCCACATTTGTGCGGCCTGCTCGAAGCAGGCGGCGGCCGCGGCCTCCGCCGACTCGTCGGGCTCGGCGACGCCGTCCCAGCGCAGCGCGGCCAGCGGCTTCTTCAGCCGACGCGCCAGTTGCGCGTCGAGCGCGGCCGGGCCCGCGCCCGAATCGACGAGCCACGTCGCGAAGCGCGGCCAGCGGGCGGCCATCGGTTCGACGCGCGTGCGCCAGAAGTCGGCGGCCAGTTCGAAGCGCAGCGCCGCATCGTCGGCCTGCATGTCGAATGCGAACGGCATCGCGGCGGCGAACGGCGCCTCCTGGAGCGCGCGCTGGCAGAACGCGTGGATCGTGTGGATGGCCGCCTGATCGAACGCGCGAAGCGCGCGCCGGATCCGCTTCGCCGCCGTGTCGGGATCGAGCGCGCCGCCTTCGCCGAGCGTCGTCTCCAGCAGTCGTGCGACGAACGGGTCGCCGCCGTCGTCGCCCGTATCGAGCGCATGCGCGAGTTGCGCCAGCCGGCCGCGAATGCGCTCGTGGAGTTCGGCGGTCGCGGCCTTCGTGAACGTCACCACGAGGATTTCGTCCGCGCCGAGATCCTTTTCGAGCAGCAGCCGCACGTAGAGCGCGCAGATGTTCCACGTCTTGCCGGTACCGGCCGAGGCCTCGATCTGGTTGACGCCGTCGAGCGGGCATGCGAACACGTCGAGTTCGAGCGCCGCCGGCGATCTGGATGCGGCGTTCATTCGAGCTCCTTCAGATGTTCGAGCATCGGCTCGAATACGAGCCGCGCGAGCGTGCCGAACGGCTCGTCGAGAGACGGGTGCGCACCGCGCCACGCGATCGCGATGGCCGGATCGTCCGCCTCGCTCGCCACACGTTCGTTGATCCACACGCTCGCGGCCTTCGCGTCGCCGTCGGACACGCACGCCCATGCGCTGCGCGGAAAGAACCGCAGCGGCATGCGGCGGCCCGCGCGAAACAGCGCGGCGAGCGGCGCGAGCCGCTCGAGCGGCGCCGCGACCGGCGTGAGCTCGAATGCCCCGCCGCTGCCGAACCACAGCGAGCGGCGCGGCCCGTCGGGCTCCACCGCGCAGTAGACGAGGTGCGCCAGCCACGCCGACAAGTAATCCCGCGCGCTCGGGCGTGCGTAGCGATAGATCACCTGACCGGCCGGCGTGAGCCTGTTCAGCGTGCCGTGCAACTCGAGCGGCGCGCTCACCGCATCGGCCGACAGCATCGCGTCGTGCACGCCGAACAGTTCATCGGCGGTTTCGGGCCATGCAGGCGCGATCGTGAGCGTGAACGGCCGCCGCGCGACGCCTTCGGCGAGCGCACGACGCACGTTCGACGCGAGCTGCGTCATCGAGCCGAGCGCCTGGTCGCGCCACACGGCGCCCGTCGCGCCGCCCGGCAGTTCGGGGCTCGCGTCGGCGATGCGCAGCGCGTGATCGTGCACGTCGCGCTCGTCGGATTCGATCAGCAGCGGCAGCAGGCGCTCGGCGAGCGCGTCGCTGCCGGCGAAGTCGAGCGCGAACGGCTCGGTGTCGAGCAATTCCGCCTGCGCATCGGACAACACGATGCCGAGCCGCGCGCGCAACAACGCGCGAGCCGGATGACGCCAGAACCGTTCGAATTCGCCGAATGCGACCGGCTCGACCGGCTCGGCCGCCAGCGGCTGCGCGAAGAACGGCTGCTCCCGCGACGCATCGCGTGTGGCTTCGGCCGCGAGCAGCGACGCCAGCGTCGCGCGCTCGGCGTCGTAAGATGCGAGTTCGCTGCCGGGCCGGAAATACTCGGCCGCGAACGGCTGCAGCGGATGTTCGACGACGAACGCACGGCGCGCGGCGTCGACCGCATCCGGCGCGGCGTCCGCGCCGGCCGTGACGAGCGCGAGGTGATCGAGCAGTTCGTCGACGAGCGCCGCGGGCGGCAACGGCGCGTTGTCGCGGATGCTGCGGCCGGTGTACGCGATCAGCAGCCGGTCGCGCGCGGCGAGCAGCAGGTCGAGGAACAGATTGCGCTCGTCGTCGCGGCGCTGCCGGTCGCCCAGCTTCGGCAGCACGGCCATCAGGTCGAACTCGTCGGCGCGCGCGAGGCTCGGCAGCACGCCGTCGTCCATCCCGAGCAGACATATCACGCGGTACGGCAGCCCACGCAAGCTCGTCAGCGACGAGAACGTCACACCGCCCCACGGCACCCCGCCACGCGCCGGATCGTCGAGCGCGGCGGCCAGCCCGGCCCGCACGACCGCAGCGGGCAGCGCCTCGTCCGGCGCACCTTCGGTCATCGCGGCCAGCATCGCGTCGAGCGCGTCGCGCACGCCGGCAAGCGCATCGGCATAGGCGGCGCCCGAATCGAAGAAGCGCGCCAGCGTATCGGCGAACAGTTCACTCCATGCGCGCGGCGTGAGCGCACCGGCAAGCCGCTGCGCGAACCCGTCGAGATCGTCGGTGAAGCGGGCCAGCCGGCCGAGCAGCTCGGCCTCGCTGCCCGTGGCCGCCTCGATCGGCAACCATGCGCCGATCGGCGCGGCGCCTTCTGGCATCGCATAGCCGAGGAACAGGCGCGCGAGCGCATCGGCGAACGTATGGCGCGGTGCGGGCACCGCCGCATCGTCGCTGGCCGCCGGCGACAGCCCGCGTCGCGCGCCCGCGGCCGCGAGCCAGGTCTGCACCGTCTCCAGCGCGGCCGCGTCGATGCCGTAACGGGCTGCGACTGCGTCGACGCGCAACCATTCGACCAGCTCGGGCGCGCCGACCTGCCGGTCCGGCAACGCGAGCCATTCGAGCAGCACGCGCGCGACCGGGTTCGCCTGCGACGGCGGCAGCCCGGTGATCCGGTACGGCACGCGTGCCGCCCCGGCGCCCGCCGTGCCGAACACGGCGTCGATCAGCGGCCCGGCCGCCGCGAGATCGGCAACCGCCACCAGCACGTCGGACGGCTGCAGTGTCGCGTCGGCGTCGAACCATGCCAGCAGGCGATCGTGCAACACCTCGAGCTGGCGCGCGAGGCTGTGGCACACGTGCACCTCGATCCCGCGCTCGGCCGGCGCGTCGCCGAGCTCGGCCTCGGGCTGCAGCCCGAGAATCGCGTTCTGCACGCGCGCGAGCCAGCTGGGCGCCGCGTTCTCGACGAAGCGCGACGCATCGCCCGACGCGGCGCTTTCGGTCAGCTCGTGCAGCATGTGCAGCTGCGCCTGCGTCTGACGGCCCCACTCCGCAAGCAGCGGATGGCCGACCTCCTGATAGTCGAGCCGCCCGGCCGCATCGAGCGCCTCCGCATGCGCGGCCGTGACGATGTCGAACCAGAATTCTCGACAAGGATTGAGCGCGTAAATGTGCACGTCGATCCAGCGCGACAGCTCGCGCAGCAGCGCGACGTGCAGCGGCGGCATCGTGGGCAGCGCGAACACGCAGACCGATTCCGGCCACTCGGCGCGTTCGACCGTCTCGGCATCGAGATTGCGCGCCTCCACGAGAAAGCGATGCGCCGGCGGCGTGCCGCTGTCGCTCAACTCGGCGAGCAGCGCGCGCCACAGCGCCGCCTGCCAGCGCTCGTCGTCGCGCGCCGCGTCGCTGATGCCGCGCGGTGCGGCATCGCCCGCGAGCACCGATTCGCCGGCCTGCCACGCCGCCAGCCATTCCGGCCGATAGGTCAGGTAGTGGTCGAGCACGGTCGCGACACGCTGCGCCAGCTCATGGCGCATCGCGTCGTCCGACGCGCTCAGGTACGCCGCGAGCCGCGGCGACGCGAACCACGGCGCACCGTCCGCAGCCTGCGCAAACAGCCGGTAGCAGCGCCACACGAGCCGATCCGGTGCGAACGGCGAGCGCGCGGGCACGGTCAACACGCGACCGATCTGCGCCCACAGCCATTGCGCGAGATACGTGAACTCGACGTTCGCGCAGACGCCGTGGCGCGCGGCGATGTCGAGCTCGAGACGGCGGCGCAACGCCGCGCTCGGCACGATCACTTGTTGCGACGCCCACGGGCCGTTGTGGGCCGGGAACGCGGCCAGATCCTCGAGCAGCGCATCGGCCAGCGTTTCGTGACGGTTCGAGTAGAAAAGATGGAGCATGAAGCGGGTGTCGGAGCGTCGCGTCGGCCACGCCGTGCGAACAGGAGCGACAAGGATAGCAAAAGGGGCGGCGCGGCGAAGTTCGGCCGAACGGCCAGGTTTTGCGGGCCGCGAAATACGATAGACTCGTCGCCAGTCAATACGCTGTCCCGGGCGTCTTCGTCTGCCATTACGTTCATCGATGCGCTATTCGGTCGAAATCAGAAAGTTTCTCTACAGCCAGTACTTCTTCGGTGGGCTGAGAATCGCGTTCGGCGTGTCGCTGCCCGCGGTGCTGTGCCTGATCGTGTTTCACAACCGGGAGCTCGGCTTCACGATCTCGACCGGTGCGCTCGGCGCGTGCGTCGTCGACATGCCGGGCCCGCTGAAGTACAAGCACAACGAAATGCTTGCGTGCAGCGTGATCGGCTTTCTGGCCGCGCTCGCGACGGGCCTCGCCACGCCGCACATCTTCGCGCTGTGGCTGACGATCGTCCCGCTCACGTTCGTGCTGTCGCTGATCGTCGTGTACGGCAACCGCTGGCCGCAAATCAGCTTCGCGACGCTGTTCATGATGGTGATGACGCTGGAGGAGAACTTCACGCCGCTGCAGGCGTTCGTCAATGCCGGCTGGATTCTGGCGGGCGGCCTCTGGTACACGTACTGGGCGACCATCGTGTCGCAATGGCAGGCGCGCCGGATCGAGCAGCAGGCGCTCGCGGAGAGCCTGTTCGCGTGCGCGGACTACCTGCAGGCGCGCGCGCAGTTCTACGACCTCGACGCGGATCTCGACGAGTGCTACCGCAATCTCGTCGCCAAGCAGATCACGGCGGTCGAAACGCAGGAAACCGCCCGCGACATCGTGCTGCGCAACCTGCCGAAGCTGCGCCGCGGCAAGCTCGATCCCGGCCGCACGACGATGTACAACCTGTTCATCAACAGCGTCGACCTGCACGAGCTATTCGTCGGCGCGCATACCGACTATCCGCTCGTGCGCAACACGTTCGGCGGCTCGGACCTGATCATTTTCTATCGCGACCTGATCGGCAAGGCGGCGGCCGATCTCGAGGAAATCGGCCTCGCGGTGCTCGAGAACCGCGCGCCGCATTCGCGCATCAGCGTGAAGGCCGAACTGCGCGCGATCGAGTACGAGATCGAGCTGATGCGCAAGAAGAACTTCGCGGCGGCCAATGCCGAGGCGTACGCGGCCGTGCTCGCGACGTTCCGGCGGATCTGGAGCGCGACGCGGCTGATCGACCGGATGCGCCGCAACCTGTCGGGCCGCGCCGATCCGCAGCAGACCGAACTGAAGATCGACAAGGCGCTCGTGCGGTTCCTGCAGCGGCGCCGGATGTCGCCGCTGCTGATCTTCTCGAACCTGAACATGCGCTCGCCGAGCTTTCGCCACGCGCTGCGCGTGACGATCGCCGTCGCGGTCGGCTTCTGGCTCGGCAGGCTGCTGCCGCTCACGAATGCCTACTGGATCGTGATGACGACCATCATTATCCTGAAGCCGGGCTACTCGCTGACCAAGCAGCGCAACGCGCAACGTATCGTCGGAACGCTGATCGGCTGCGCGGCGAGCATCGCGCTGATCTATTCGGTGAAGGAGCCGCACGTGCTCATCGCGATCATGTTCGGATCGATGGTGATGAGCTACAGCCTGCTGTTGTTCAACTATGCGGCGAGCGTCGTGTTCACTTCGTCGTACGTGCTGCTGATGTTCCACCTGCTCGCGCCGGGCAGCATGCGCATCATCGGCGAGCGCGCGATCGACACCGTGGTCGGCTGCATGATCGCGATCGCCGCGAGCCGGCTCTTCCCGTACTGGGAATACCGACTGATGGGCAAGCTCGTGACCGACATGCTGAGCTCGACCCGCAAGTATTTCGAGGCGGCGTGGCGCGCCGGGCGCGGCGCCTCGGCGCCTGCCGTGCCGGTCGCGGACGGCGCGGCTGCCGTGCCGGTCGTTGCCGCGGCGATCGAAGCGCCGTCCACCGCGCTCGACGACGACTATCGCTACCGCCTCGCGCGCAAGGACGTGCACATCGCATTCGCGAACCTCGGGCAGGCGTTCCAGCGGATGATGATCGAGCCGAAGGCGCACCAGCGCTTCGTCGCCGAACTCAACGACCTGCTGGTACAGGCCCACGTGCTCGGCGCGCAGATCACCGCCGCCGCGCCGCTGATTCGCAGCGCATGCTCAGCCGACGGGCAGCGCGTTCACGACGACGCGCTGCATCGCGGCCTGTCCGCCGTGCTCGACAACCTCGAAAAGGCGGAAGCCGGCGAGCCGCCGCCGGCCGACCATCTCGATACGACCAGACAGATCACGCGCGCGCTCGACGAAATGGTCGTGTCGGCGGAAAAATCGGACGCCGTGGGCGCCGACCTCACGCACGACCTGAAGGTTCTCGCGCACCAGTGCAAGCAGATGCTGGCGTCATCGCTGCTGATCCGCAAGGACGCGAGCGTCATCCGGCTGCCGGCGTGACTAAGCGGGTGCGCAATGGTTCGACCGGCCGATCTTCCCGGCCGCGCGTGCCTCGTGACGCGTGATTCCGCGCGCGATCAACACGGTGCGTGAGCGCATTCTGCTGTTCCACGTGTTGCCGATGCCGTGCTGATGTCGATCGGCCGGTGGACCGGCGTGGGCAGCGACGGCAGCCTTCGGAGGCGAGCGCAGGCTTCGGCGGCCGCGTCGGTCCCGACGCAACAGAGCGCGTCGTCACGCCTCACGCCTCTTAGGCGCACATCGCTCCCGCCCCGTAGAGCACGCGCCTGCGGCTGCGCGCCCGCGCCGACGTCAGTGCGACGCGGCGCTCGCGGCCTCGGCCGGGTGGGCTTCGTCGTACGCGTGCTTCTGCGAGATCGCGTTGTACATGATCGTCCCGATCACCAGGAGTACGGCCACGACGATCAGGATGCTCACGTTGCGGACTGGGTTCTTCTTGCGCTGATCGTTCATGGCCGGTGCGGCTCCGTCGAATTCGTCGAAGCGGGCATTCTACGCGCTTGCGCCCGTTACGACGCGCCGGGTTGCGCCGTCGCACTGCGCCCCTGGTTTTCCGTCGAACATCGTTTCCGTGCGCGGGCGCGCGCCGCTGACGGGCAGGCAACACGCCGCACAGCGCCGACCGATGTGCGCGCGCACCGCGTTACGCCGGTTCGGACACGTCGCGCACCGGCAACGCGGTCGAATACTTGATCTGCTCCATGGCGAACGACGAGCTCACGTCGAACAGCGGCACCATGCGGATCAGCTGCTTGTACACGCGGTCGTAATCGTCGATGCCCGCCACCACGACACGCAGCAGATAGTCGGTTTCGCCGCTCATCCGATAGACCTCGACGACTTCCGGCATGTCGCGCACGACTTGCGTAAAGCGCTGGGCCCACTCCTCGGTGTGCTGGTTCGTGCGGATCGCGACGAACACGGTGGTGCCGACGCCGAGCTTGCGCGGGTCGCACAGCGCGACCTGCGCACGGATCGCGCCGGTTTCCTTCAGTCGCTGCACGCGCTTCCAGCACGGCGTCTGCGACAGGTTCACGCGCTGCGCGAGTTCGGCGATCGGCAATGTGGCGTCCGCCTGCAACAGCTCCAGCAGCTTGCGATCGATGGCATCCATTTATCTGGTCCCTCGTAGATAGAAATTTTTTCTATGCATCCAGCATAACGGGGAACAATATGGAAAGCACTCGCTGCCGTCGACCGGGATAAATACCAATCCGCGCGCATCCGACACCGCCTCACCCCCGGTTCGGGCGCGGGCGGCGCCGAGTTACGCCGCCCGTCAAACGAAACAGGCGACTTCACCCGTTCGGGTGAAATCGCCTGAAGTCACGACAACGGCGGCCGCCGCGCATGGACGGCGCGGCGGCGCGGCAGCGGTCAATACGCGACGGTCGCGATCTCGCGCACGAAGCTGTGCTGCTCGAGCGCATCGACGAACGCGACGGCGTAATCCTCCGCCGAGATCCGGCTGTCGCCGTGCGCGTCGGCGATCAGCGTGCCCGCGCCGGTGCGGAACGCGCCGGTGCGCTCGCCGGGCGCGATCAGTGCGGCGGGCGCGAAGAACGTCCAGTCGAGATCGCCGACCGTTTTCAGATAGTCGAGCGCTTCGCGATGCGCCAGCGCGACCGCCTTGTACGCCTGCGGGAAGCCGTCGGTGTCGACCAGTTGCCGGCCGGGCGCGACTTCGAGCGAACCCGCGCCGCCGACCACGACGAGCCGCTTCAGCCCGGCCTGCCGTGCGCCCGCCACGAGCGCCCGCGCGGCCGCGACGACCTTCGCGGCATCGTCCTGCTGCGGGCCGTATGCGCTCGCGACCACGTCGTGACCCGGCAGCACGGCCGCAATGCTGGCCGGCTCGAACAGGTCGGCCGCCTGCGCGACGATGCCGTCGCCGGCCGCGCCCGGTCGGCGCGACAACGCGGTCACGCGATGGCCGCGGCGGGCCGCTTCAGCGGCGATGCGCGAGCCGATCATCCCGGTGGCGCCGAACAGCGCGATGTTCAATGGATGGTGCGTCATGTCGATTCTCCAGAAATAAAAGTAACTACAGCGATTACATATAAGGCCGAAAAAAAACGGAGCGAACTCCGTTGCGCAAACCACCGCGCGGTCCACTAGGCGCCGCCCCAGCGCCTTCACCAGCCGGCGCCCTACCCCGCGCCGCTGCGTTGCTCCGATGCGAGCACGTCCGCCGTGACGTCGGCGAGCGTGCGCGTGGCGAGCGATGCTTCCATCGCGCGCTGCGCATCGCCGATATAGTCGATCAGCACGCCCTGGATGTGCCGCCCGACCATGCACGCCGGATTCGGTGCCTCGCGATGGAGCGCGAACAATTGCGCATCGTCGACCGCGCGATACACGTCGAGCAGCGAGATGTCGCCCGGCTCGCGCGCGAGCAGCGCCCCGCCGCCCGCGCCGAGCTGCGACGTGGTCAGCCCGGCCGCCGCCAGCATCGACAGCAGCCGCCGGATCAGCGCCGGGTTCGTGTTCACGCTGCCCGCGATGATCTCGGACGACAACGGCACGCCGTCCTGCATCGACAGCAAGGCAAGCACGTGCACGGCAAACGCGAACCGGCT
Source organism: Burkholderia sp. B10 (assembly GCF_004368385.1). Classification (NCBI taxonomy): domain Bacteria; kingdom Pseudomonadati; phylum Pseudomonadota; class Betaproteobacteria; order Burkholderiales; family Burkholderiaceae; genus Burkholderia; species Burkholderia sp. B10. The sequence goes on from NZ_PQMX01000049.1 coordinate 43,234, forward strand.
GCTGGTATTCATTCGTCACTCGCTCAACGACGCCGGCCCGAACCGCGACCGGCGACAATGTGTAACCACTATAATTACATTTGACGACTTGTGCAAGCGCACCGTCACTGGCCGCTGGCAGGCTTTGCGCCGGCCGCGTTCTGCTGGCTCCACTGCTGGAGCTTCTTGCCGGCCTCGGCCATCTTCGCGCCGGCTTCGGACGCCGCATGCGCGACGACCGCCGACGCGGCCGCATCGAACTGCGCCTGCGCGGCCGATGCCAGCCCGCTCGCGGAAAGCGGCGGCACCGCAGACGCAGCCGACGCGATGCCGGCCTTCGCGGCATTGAGCTGCTGGCTCACGGTGCTCGCTACCTGGTCGAGCGCCTGGGCCGCGTGGTTCGCGGCATCGGCGGCCGCGCTCGCAGCCGTATCGGGTTGGTTCGCCGGCGCACCGGACTTCTCGCAGCCCGCGAGCAACAGCACCGTAGCAGCGGCCGCAGCCGCCAGCATCGCGCCGGGCGCGCGTCGCGCCGGCCATGTCTTCATCTTCATCAGCAATCTCCGGCCATGCAGGTACGGCCTGGTTGGTTGGACCGGTGTCGATGATACCGCCTGTGTCACCGCGGCCATGAAGCGTCGCGATCGAACACGCGGTGCAATTTCGAATTCGTCTGATTCAAGCGCCCGCGCAACGCTACTAAAGTCGGCAGGCCTACAACCGTTTCGCTCGCTTCCCGCTCCCCATGGCTTTTCTCATCGACTGGTTCATCGCGCTGGCCGCGGCACTCGCCACCAGCCTGTTCGTGTGTCTTCGCGCGCCAGCCGCGCGGCGCTTTCGCGACGACGGCCGCCCGCGCCGCGTCGCATCCGCGCGCCTGCTCGCCCAGGCAGTGATCGGCTTCTGGACGGCGGCGCTGATCGTCGTGCAGGGCATTCTCGGCCCCGACGGCCACGGACAATCGGTCACCGGCTTCGCCTCGCTGGCAATCGCCGCGCTCGGGCTCGCCGCCGTCGCCACCTATTGGACCGCCCGCGCGCTGCGGCTGCGCCGCCCGCGCCACATGTTCACGCGCCACTGACGCACCAGACCGGCGCATCGCACCGCACCACCACGCGCCACACGCGCCAGCACGCGCACCAGTTGCGCACACTCCGCACCGCACGCGTGCGTTTTCTGCCGAAATGACGCCGTCGGCAGCTCGCCCCGTTTTCGTGCAACCCTCACCCGAAAGCCGCGCCGCACGGCACTTCGCACCAACTACACGCACTCACTCACCAACTTGGCTCGAAATTTGCATTCCTTGCCCATTTTTTGCGCAAGGATGTAACGGCATGGATGGTCTGAAATCCGGCGTCGACACACTGTTCCTGTTGATCGGCGCCGTCATGGTGCTCGCGATGCACGCGGGCTTCGCTTTCCTCGAACTCGGCACGGTCCGCAAGAAGAACCAGGTCAACGCGCTGGTGAAGATCCTGGTCGACTTCTCGGTGTCGACGCTCTCGTACTTCTTCATCGGCTACACGATCGCGTACGGCGTCGAATTCTTCGACGACATCGGCTCGCTGTCGCAGCACAACGGCTACGCGCTGGTGCGCTTCTTCTTCCTGCTGACGTTCGCCGCGGCCATCCCGGCAATCGTGTCCGGCGGCATCGCGGAACGCGCGAAATTCAATCCGCAGCTCGTCGCCACGATGATCATCGTCGGCTTCATCTATCCGTTCTTCGAAGGGATCGCATGGAACGAGCGCTTCGGCGTGCAGGCGTGGCTCACGCACGCCTTCGGCGCGCCGTTCCACGATTTCGCGGGCTCGGTGGTCGTCCATGCCTTCGGCGGCTGGGTCGCGCTGCCGGCCGTGCTGCTGCTCGGCGCACGCCACGGCCGCTATGCGAAGGACGGCCGCATCGCCGCGCATCCGCCGTCGAACATTCCGTTCCTCGCGCTCGGCGCGTGGGTGCTGGCGGTCGGCTGGTTCGGCTTCAACGTGATGAGCGCGCAGACGCTCGACAAGATCAGCGGCCTCGTCGCCGTGAACTCGCTGATGGCGATGGTCGGCGGCACGCTCGCCGCGTGGATGGCCGGCCGCAACGACCCGGGCTTCACCTACAACGGCCCGCTCGCCGGCCTCGTCGCGGTGTGCGCGGGCTCCGACGTGATGCACCCGATCGGGGCGCTCATCACCGGCGCCGCGGCCGGCGCGCTGTTCGTCGCGATGTTCACCTGCGTGCAGAACAAGTGGCGCATCGACGACGTGCTCGGCGTGTGGCCGCTGCACGGCATGTGCGGCGCGCTCGGCGGCCTCGCGGCCGGCGTGTTCGGGATGCCCGCGCTCGGCGGCCTCGGCGGCGTGTCGTTCATGTCGCAGCTGATCGGCACGCTGGGCGGCATCGCGATCGCCACCGCGGGCGGCACGCTGGTGTACGGCGCGCTGAAGGCGACCGTCGGCCTGCGGCTCGATCGCGAAGCCGAGTTCGACGGCGCGGATCTGTCGATCCACCGCATCTCGGCGACGCCGGAGCGCGACTGAGCGACGCCCGAGCGCGACTGAGCGTCGTCAGCGCGTGAGGCGGGCGTCGGGCCGCCCGCCTCACGCCGGCCCGCCCCATCATTACGTTTTCAATTCAAAAAACTTTCATCTAGCGTCCCTACACTTCCGTCCAGTTTTCAACTTGCCTTCGTCTTGCTTGCCACTCGCCTGCACGACGAAAGCCATTCTTCCAACATCTGAAACTGGACTCCACATGCCCGCGTTGCCCAATGCTTCCCGTCGTCAGGCCCTGAAGATCCTCGCCGGGGCGCCGATGCTGCCCCTTTCCGGCCTCGCGCTGCCGGCCCTGTTGACCGGCTGCGGCGGCGACGACAATCCGACGGCCACGCCGGCCGCCGCCTATGCGTCGGCCGCGTTCGCCGCGATGGCCGCGCCGACGCTCGACAATCCGGGCGCGATGGCCGCCACGACGGTGGGCTCGACGCTGGCGGTGTCGTTCTCGGACGGCTCGTCGCGCAACTTCAAGCTCGCGTACCGGCCGTTCTTCGTGACGGGCGACATGGTGCCGGACGGCAAAGGCGGCACGATCCTCGCGGGCGGCTACTACGACATCAACAACCAGCCGATCATCGACCGCTCGGTGGCCGGCAAGGAGCGCCAGTTCTATTCGGACTGTCCGGACGGCAGCTCGCTGCTCACGCTGAAGAACGCGAACGTGGCGGGCGTGAAAGGCAACACGGTGTTCGCCGTCGTGCAGTTCGAATACACGACGCGCGACCAGGCGAGCGCGTCGCAGTACGGCCAGCTGCCGTCGCCGATCGCGGTCATCACGCTCGACCAGGATCCGGCCACCGGCGCGCTGAAGGTCGTCAAATATCACAACGTCGACACGTCGAAGGCGCACGGGCTGTGGATCACCTGCGGCGCGAGCCTGTCGCCGTGGGGCACGCACCTGTCGAGCGAGGAATACGAGCCGGACGCGACGAAGGCCGCGACCGACGCGCAGTTCAAGGCGTTCAGCCGCAACACGTTCGGCGACGAGACGAAGGCGAACCCCTACCACTACGGCCATCTGCCCGAGATCACGGTGAATCCGGACGGCACAGGCACGGTGAAGAAGCACTACTGTCTCGGCCGCATCTCGCACGAGCTGATCCAGGTGATGCCGGACCAGCGCACCGTGATGATGGGCGACGACGCGACCAACGGCGGCCTGTTCATGTTCGTCGCCGACAAGGCGGCCGACCTGTCGGCCGGCACGCTGTACGTCGCAAAATGGACGCAGACGACCTCGGCCGGCGCCGGCAGCGCGACGCTCACGTGGATCAGGATCGGCCATGCGACGAGCAGCGAGATCGAGACGCTCGCGAACACGCTGAAGGCGTCGGACATCATGGACGTCGCGACGGTCGATCCGGCCGACGCGAGCTATACGAAGATCCACTTCGGCGGCAAGTTCAACTGGATTCGCGTGAAGCCGGGGATGGAAAAGGCCGCCGCGTTCCTGGAGACGCATCGCTACGCGGCGCTGATCGGCGGCAGCATGGCGTTCACGAAGCTCGAGGGCACGACGGTCAACGCGCGCGACAAGATCGTCTACTCGGCGATGTCGCGGATCGAGACGTCGATGATCAAGGGCAACGCGGTGTCGCGCGACGTCGCGCTCGACAAGAAGATCGCCGCGGGCGCCGTCTACGCGCTGAACCTGAAGGGCAGCCAGCGCGACACGACGGGCGCCGCGATCGACAGCGACTGGGTGCCGGTCGACATGAGCGCGCCGGCCGCGCTGGTCGGTGAGGACCTGGCCGCCGCCGACGCGCTCGGCAACCTTGCGAACCCGGACAAGATCGCGAACCCCGACAACCTGAAGTTCTCGGAGAAGCTGCGCACGCTCTTCATCGGCGAAGATTCAGGCATGCACGTGAACAACTTCCTGTGGGCGTACAACGTCGACACGAAAGCCCTCACGCGCGTGCTGTCGTGCCCGGCGGGCGCCGAATCGACGGGCCTGCACGCGGTGGACGAGATCAACGGCTGGACCTACATCATGAGCAACTTCCAGCACGCGGGCGACTGGGAAACGCCGCTGCACGACAAGGTCAAGCCGACGCTCGATCCGCTCGTGCGCGCGAACTTCAAGGACCGCTTCGGCGCAAGCGTCGGCTATCTGACGGCCGAGCCGACCAGCATCAAGCTCGCGAAGGCCTAAGCGTCAACCGGGGCGCGCGGCGCCCCGCTTCATCGTCACGTTTCATTCGTCGGCGCTCCACGCCGTCTTCTGCGCGATGCCCATTGCGGGCGTCGCGCTTTTTTTTGGTTCATCGAGGATTACCGGGGAAGGCGGCGCGGATCTTGAGGAAGAAGTATTCATCGTCACGGTACCCGTAAGCCCGACGCTTGATGACCTTGATGGTGTTGTTGATGCCTTCGACGACGCTGGTA